>NZ_DFOE01000026.1:0-48466 GCF_002376635.1 Sphingobacterium sp. UBA3549
AATAAATTTGAGACAGCTTCTTTTTGGAGATCACAACTCCATTCATCATCACAATAACCGATTGTTCAGTGCAATGATGAGTGCCTCATTCATATTACTTACTCCTAGCTTTTCAAACAATTTCCGCCGGTGAAATTTCACCGTGTCGATGGAAACGAAAATTCGTTCGGATGTTTCATGAATACTAAGTCCACGATGATAAAAGCGCAATATTTCTATTTCGCGCGCTGTGAGATTTATCTTATTTCGGGATGTCCATTTTCCTGTTAACAGGTCTAGCTCCCATAATAAATCAGTATGAAGTTTCTCGATCACTACATTCCCTGAAGAAACATTGGTGGATAACGAAACAATACAAATGGCTTTCCATATTTTTCCCTCCTCTGTTAAAAAGACAGGCGTCAACTTATGATTAATCAAAACTGGTCTATTTGGAGCATTTTGTATTTGAAAATCATAAGATATAACGTATAATTTTCTCTCTTCAATGGGTATTTTTTCATAAAAGGCAAACCCCGCTTCGTTGATATTGATAAGCATCTGAAAATCATCAGCAGGAACATATTTCTCATAAAAAGCATATCCCATTTCCATTACTTCCATAGCGGTCAAACCAGCTAAAAAAAGAGGATTATCAGAAACGTATTCAAAGCCTTTACTTTGATAATCTATCAGGTAAATACTTTGGTAGGTGATCCGCGAAAAAGCTTTTACAAACTCAAGATAGTCATGGGTCTGTAAGATATCCTTTTCCGAAAGACGATCAAGGGCATTTTTTTTCGAAAATAGCGCATTAAAATCCATATTAAAATTGAAAATCCGAAGTTAAATAAAACTATAATCAGTTATAGTGTTTATTAAAACAAACTGCAATATTTTTGGTAAATAGCTACTTGGCTAATTTGTTGCAACCCCAGCAGTAAATAAAAAAATCTCCACGAAGGATGGAGATTTTAAAAATTACTTGGGAACCAAAGCGTTCTTAAAAGATAAAACCGAGAGTTATCATTTACTCACTTCATTCAACAATTGAATATCTTCTGTATCCAATTTAAGCGTTGGAGCAGCAAATAATGTTTCCAATTGGGTCGCACTTGTAGCACTTACGATTGGTGCTGTGATCAACGGTTTGGCCAATAACCAAGCTAATGCGACATTAGCCTGCTGTACTCCATGTTTTTCAGCAATCGAGTCTAACGCTTTAAGGACAGCTTTTCCTTTATTGTCGAAATACTTCTTTATCCCACCGCCGCGAGTAGTATTGTCGAAGTCAGCTTCTGTTCGGTATTTACCAGTCAAAAAACCAGCCGCAAGTGACCAATAGGGAAATACACTTAAACCATACTTTTCGACCAATGGAGCGTAATCTGTTTCAAAACTTGATCTTTCAACGAGATTGTAATGTGGTTGCAAGGCCACATATTTTGGTAAACCATTCTTCTCGGCAGCATCAAAGCTTTCAATCAATCTTGTTGGCGACAAATTAGATGCTGCAATATATCGAACCTTACCCGCTTTAATTAGTTCATCATAGGCCGATAGTGTCTCTTCCACTGGTGTTAACTTATCATCAAAATGAGTGTAGTACAAATCAATATGATCTACTCCCAATCGTCTCAAAGAATCATCAGCAGATTTTAAAATATGTTTTTTTGAAATATCGTAACCATGCTCTTGAGTTTCTGAGCCAACTTTCGTAGCAATTACCATATCCTGTCGATTGCCACGGCTCTTCAACCATTTACCAATTATTTCCTCGGATTGCCCCCCTATGCCATTTACCCACCACGAATAGGTATCCGCCGTATCAATAAAATTAAATCCTGCGCCTACAAATTGGTCTAAAATCTCAAACGACTGTTGTTCGTTCAGCGTCCATCCAAAAACATTTCCACCGAAATTTAGTGGTGCTATCTGCAAATCTGTGTGTTGTATTTCTATCTTTTTCATTCAATTTATTTATTGTTCCATTTATTAAAAAAACTGGATCACACCGCTGTGTAGAAATTAAAGTTACATTATTAGAAGCGCGCTCGCGCAAAAACCTGTCACATAAAATTGTCATAAAACGAATTCGGAAAACATAGCACTGGCGTACACAAAACAATCTTCCAATGCAATATAAGGAGCATAATTCCGGAAGAAGAATTTAAGAATTCTCTGTTTTAAGAACTAATAAAACAACGAAGCTCCAATTAGGCATCTGGGGCAATACTCTAGCGGAAAACGAACATTCGCCGGTGGAGGAGTAACGAATGATGGGTAGAAAAAAGGGTCACTCTAATGAGAGTCGACCCTTATATATCTTACTTTTCGATAGATGACATGTCTATTACAAATCGATATTTAACATCACTGTCCAATACCCTTTGGTAAGCCTCATTGACATAGTCAATATCGATCATTTCTGTCTCGGGCAGAATATTATGCTCTGCACAAAAATCGAGCATATCCTGAGTTTCTTGTATTCCGCCAATACTGGACGCCGTTAGGACCTTATTGCCCCCCATAATGGACCGGCCATTAATCTCCATAGGAGCAGCAGGAATTCCAACACAAATGTAAACCCCTTTGGTTTTCAGCAGGGCCAAATAGAGGTTGTAATCGTGAGGAGCCGATACTGTATCAATAATGAAATCAAAATACGACGAAAACTCGTTGATCTCATTGGCCTCGTGCGTATTTAAAAACTTATGCGCGCCAAGCAAAGCCGCATCGTCTTTTTTACGTGGCGAATGACTAATCATGGTAACTTCTGCCCCCATCGCTACCGCAATCTTGACAGCCATATGCCCTAATCCACCTAGTCCCAATACACCAACTTTATGGCCTTTGCTGACATTCCATCTTTTTAATGGAGAATATGTTGTAATCCCGGCGCAAAGCAATGGGGCAACTTTTTTAATATCCAACGATTCTGGCACATGAAGCACGAAATTTGCGTCCGCTACAATATTATTGCTGTAACCACCAAATGTATAGCTGTGATCATGCATTACATCTTTGCTATTATAGGTCCAGACGGTCTTCTTTTCTGAGCAAAATTGTTGTTGATCTGCTTTACAGTTTTCGCAAGTACCGCACGAGGCAACCATGCAGCCTACACCGGCGAGATCACCTTTTTTAAATTTAGTTACCTCAGCACCAACCGCACTAATGCGGCCGACAATCTCATGCCCTGGTACAATCGGGTAGTGTGTACCGCCCCATTCATCATGCACTTGATGAATATCTGAATGACAGATTCCACTATACAAGATATCTATTAATACATCGTTCGCACCCAGCTCCCTTCTTTCAAATTCCCAGTATTCAAGTGGAGAAGTACTGTCTTTTGCCGCATAACCTTTCGATTTAATCATATCATCTTTTTTTATAGACCACATTTGGATACGAAAATGATTTCGATCCTCATTTAACTGGTGTAAAGTTAATAGGTCATGCTGATGAATGAAGAAGCCAAATTGGAATATTGACATTCGACAAACAAAAAAGTAAGTTTCAACATATACATTAAGCAAAAGACCGTGTATATTTGAGTACATATAAATCATTTCAATGAAAAGAATCAATTTAACGCTGGCTGTTCTTTGCTTTACATCTATGGCTTTTGCCCAAAAAATCGATTACAAGGTGAATACCCAATCTTCGAAGATCAAATGGAGCGCCAAAAAAGTCGTCGGTGGACATGTAGGAATTATAAATCTACAAGAAGGCAGCATACAAACCGATAAAGGAAAAATCATAGCCGGTAACTTTACAATAGATATGAATTCCATGGCGTGTACTGATGCTCCCAAATTGACGGGACATTTAAAAAATGAAGATTTCTTTAATGTCCCGAGCTATCCCACCGCGAAATTTGTCATCAGTAAAGTTGACAATAGCAAAGCAAACCCAATCATAACAGGTAATCTTACGATCAAGAATAAAACAAAATCAATATCATTTCCGGCAAAAGTCACCACGACGGTAGATGGTCTAGCCGCAGAAGCTGTCGGCGTAAAAGTAAATCGTTTGGATTTTGATATACAGTATCGTTCTGCGAGTTTCTTCTCCGATTTAGGCAACCGAGCAATAGACGACGAGTTCACATTGGATATACAGATTAAAGGAACAAAATAGCTGTTGCAGCGTAGCGGCTCAATAAAATGCCCTTAATAAGACTGTTTCTAGTCTCCAAATACACTGAAATTCGATCGTTAATATTTTTTAAACGTATGAAACGTGGATTCTGTTAAATTAGATTTGTTTCAAATTACACTTAACGTCCTTGAAAATTAACGAAAGTGAAGTTTTAGATTTATCTTTAAAATTCCTAAAGATAAATTATACAAAGTATTTATGGAGAAAATAAAAACTTTTCAACAGCACGAGCTTAATAGAATTAGAAAACATTGGAGTAATAGTGGCCTTGCATTTGAGAAGTTAGGAAGATCTTCTAATATATCGGATTACTCCGACCGGGAGATCAATGAGATGCTGCTAGGGATATATAAAGACAGTAAACATCTGATGGTTGATGAAGGATATTTTATTGATGTTTCAAAGGTACAAAAAGCCAGCTGCACTTTAGTGGATGTCTCCTACGCTAGACGCATTAAACCAGATCCAAAAAGTGCCCTCAAACTTCAGGACATCCGTAATTTTTATATTGAAGATTATTTTGTCGAAACAACAGAAATATTTTCTGATCAACATAAACACAAAATAACCGGTTATTTGAAAAAAATCGGTGGTATCAGCTTGGGGAAAGGTCAATACAATAAATTGTATTCTATTCCGAATGATTTTAAAACCTTTTTCGGTAACGCGCCCGCAGATTTATTCTACCCCATACAACGGTATATAAATGGGTTATTCTTTGACGACGATTATCGAATGTCAGATTTTGAGGTCGTCAGTAATATTTCCATTAGTAAGATATGAGCCTATTAGAACGCATATCTTACTAGCGTTTTTTTGACTATCTATTGCGTCTAATCGCTTTTTCTCAAGGTAACAACAGTGATTTCAGGCCATACCCCTATTCGACCTCTCAAACCGTGAAAACCAAATCCACGATTGACATAGAGATATTTCCCGTGCTTTTGATACAGCCCCGCCCACTGTTTGTAGAAATATTGAATTGGACTCCATTTAAATCCAAACAATTCGATCCCAAACTGCATACCATGTGTATGCCCAGCGAGGGTTAAATGGACATGTTGATCGTGAGCCAAGGTAACATGATCCCAATGGGAAGGATCATGAGACATCAAAATTTTGAAAGTATCCTTATTCAATCCAATAGTAGCCTTAGCAAGATCGCCGTACTGATGAAATCCACCTTTACCCCAATTTTCAACGCCAATGAGAGAAATACGATCTCCTTGCTTTTCAATTGCTATTGATTCATTCAGTAATAATTTAAATCCCATTTCATGGTGAATTTCCTTAAGTCTATTCAGGTTTGAAATTTTTGACTCGACACTATCCCATTGCACATAATCCCCATAATCGTGATTTCCAAGAACTGAAAACTTGCCGAAAGGAGCTTGCAATCGATTAAATTCTGAAACCCATGGCTCCATTTCAGAAGCCCTATTATTGACCAAATCGCCAGTAAACAATACAAGATCACTGTTCTGAGCATTCGCTAACTCAATACCTTTACGCACTCTTTTCATATCGGATAAACTCCCGGAATGGATATCTGATAGTTGCGTAATTTTAAAGCCGTTAAACGCCTCCGGGAGATCTGGAAAACTCACAATTTCTTCTCGTACTCTATAAAAATAACGACCTCTCGTTAGCCCGAAAAAAATAATCAGTAGCATGAGCACCGCACAGAGTAGGACGATCTCGCTCAAAAGAACACTACGCGGCGGATAAGAGCGGAAAATACGCGTAAGATCTTCGAGGAGCAAAAATGGAATAGCGATCAATTTAGGTATAAAAACAATCAAAAATGCCGTAATCAAACTGGTCGCTGACCGCTGGATTTCATAACCTGCCTTCCGCAAGAAAAATAGAGCGAAAACTCCAAGAAGCAACAATAAATCCAGACACCAATATATGCTGTGAAAAACTGAACTTTTAGCAACGGTAATGAAAGCCTGAAAAAAATAGAAATCCCCTACGATGAATAGGAATAAAATGAATAGAAGTCTTTTTGCCATATTGTACGAAATACATATGTTGAACCGCTAATGATATGCCAAAAGATATATCGTTGCACCTCTAGCAGCTTACGCTCGAAATACTGATGTGCTCGTGACAATTGATTCTATTTCAACCCCATTTGATAGCGAAATTTCCTTCCATGCATTCAAAACATGACATAATGTCTTAAAGTTTTTCTAAGTGATGATCATTACAATATGCCAACTTTTTGCATACATGCCCTCATTTTCCTATAAGTCCGCTCAATATCGTCATCTAAACCAATCGAGAATCTGATCAATCCATCTGAAATCCCCATCGTTAAACGTTCCTGCTCAGGGATTTCAGATGAGGTCGAACTACCCGAGCAGGAAAATAGTGTCTTGTAAAAACCTAAACTCACAGCAAGATATCCTAAATTCTCAGCCTGCATCAACTCCATCAGCTCATTAGCTCTCTCAGTCGTTTCCACGTCCACCGTCATTAAACCACCAAATCCATACGCCTCATGCATCATGCTCTTCATTAACTCATGATTGGGGTGAGAATTCAGTCCAGGGTAAGAAATCTTCAATCCATCTTGCTCAAACCGCTCGGCTAAATAGAGGGCGTTATAGCTATGTTGTTTCATCCGTATATGAAGTGTGCGCAAATTCTTCAGTATACTCGCCGAGCGTAGGCTGTCCATTGTTGGTCCCATCAACATGCAAGCTCCGCTATTCACGTTTTTGGTTTCGTCGATAAATTCCTGACTTGCACAATACACACCACCAACGCTATCGCTGCTACCGTTGATAAACTTTGTTAAGCTATGAATGACAATATCAGCGCCCAACCGTATCGGTGAAATTGACAAAGGAGAAAAGGTGTTGTCAACAATCAATTTTAGCTTATACTTTTTACAGAGAGTCGATAACCTCCTCAGATCCGCCACACGCAACAACGGATTGCTCACACTTTCACAGTACAAAATTTTTGTATTGGGTCTTATCGAATTTTCTAATGCTTCGAAATCATCAATATCCAAAAATGTCGTCTCAATTTGGAAAGGTGGGAGAAAATTTTTAAGGAAAGCATACGTTCCCCCATAGATCGTCCTGCTTGAAATAATATGGTCGCCACTTTTACAGAGCTGTAAGAGAACCGTAGTTATGGCCCCCATCCCAGAAGATGTTACATTAGCTGCAGCGGTATTTTCCATTTTTGCCAATGCCTGCGCTAAGTATAAATTCATTGGAGATGAATGTCTCGAATAAAGATAACATCCTTCCCCATTTCCTTCGAACGTATCAAACATCGTTTTAGCCGAAAGAAATGTATAAGTAGAACTGTCCGATATCGACGGATTCACACCTCCAAACTCACCAAAATATTGCAAATCTTGAATTTCATTTGCAGCGTTAAAATCTTCCATGTTTTTATCTTTAAAATTGGGGAATTTTAAATTAGATTACAATAAATTATAGCTATATTAGAGTATAAATCTATTATATAAAGGATTGTTAGTGAAAAAATCTATCTGATTAAAAAAAAGAATCATTAAACCAAAAATAAATCTATGCATTTCGACGAAATTGACCGAAAACTACTGCTCCTCCTACAACAAGACGCAAAACAAACAACCAAAGAGCTTTCCCACAAACTTAACTTATCAGCAACAGCAGTCTACGAACGTGTACGTAAACTCGAAAATACGGGAATTATTAAAGGATATGTTGCAGTACTTGATAAACGCAAAATAGACAAAGATTTCTTGGTATTATGTCACGTTAAATTAGTGCAACATAAAAAAGAATTTATCTTACATTTTGAAAAAGAGGTGATGAACCTTCAGGAAGTAACAGAATGCTTTCATGTGAGTGGAGATTTCGACTATATATTAAAAATATGTGTGCAGGATATGGCAGACTATCGTAATTTTATGTTAACGAAATTGACCAGTCTAAAACATATCGCAAGCACGCATAGCTCATTTATGATCGCCGAAGTCAAAAATACCATAGCTATAATGCTGTAGAAACCTAAACTAAAACTCCATTTTTTGAAGCAATTGGCTCTGGAATATCTTCGTCTCCTATGATCTGCAACATATCAATCTCAATGGTTCTACAGATCGATAGCATCGGTATATCAAACATCAGTCCTCCAAAAGGATTTTCAGTATAGTCACCCACCAGTTCCATCACAATATAAATCCATCCTATGACCACACAAAAAGGAATACTCGTCCATATACCCCAATCTCCCAATTTCGCAAATTCATTCACTAAACCCAATGGAAGCAGAATGATAAGAATAACATTAAACACAAATGCTGTACTCGCAAACTGCCGCGGCGAAGGAAATTTTTTGATTCTCTCTGCCTGCCCCTGATAATCATAAAATTGGTTTAAACAGTTCTGTAATTGAGTTTGATTGAAATCAGAGATGACCTTATCATTTTTCAAGGCATTTACTTCCCTAGCTTGTTGGGAAATCAAATATGTCGCAAAGTTTTTGTATTGACGCTGTGCATTGAATTCCGCAGTAGAAAGATATTTATTCAAAAAAATAGATGTCCTACTGTAATCAGGAAAACCAGCCTTTATAAGTCTGTTTCTTTTAACATTCATAGAACCAATATATTTTTTCAAACTAATGTGCTCCCATTCCGTTGGGACCAACAATTGCTCCCTCAACGTATACAGCCAGGCAATATGACGGTAAGCAATCCTTTTTCTCCGTTCTACTAAATCGGTAGAATCACCATTTTCGGTGTTAAAGGCATATAACATAGCTGTAAATGACCGGCTAGAATTAACAATTGAACCCCAAATTTTTCGGGCTTCCCAAAGTCGATCATAGGCCTGATTGTTTTTAAAACCAACGTAGAATGCTTCAGCCGTCCCGATCAATGCCAAGGGAACCCACGGAATTATCATCCACTGCCAGTTAAAAAAATAATAGATAACCGCCACGAGTGAGCACCAAAGTGTAAGCCATATCAAATGTGCCCCTGCTAAATTGAATATTTGCCTATAGTTGAAATATTTGGTTGTGATCATAAAGAATGGATATCTTTCATTATTAAAAAACGCTGTGAAAGTACACTTAATTTATAACTGTTCAATACACCAATTTGTTTTCGAGGCAATTATTTCTAAAGCTTTGCCATATTATTAAAACTAAAGCTTTAGATTTCAAAATAGCTTATCATTAAATTTACTCCTTTCGTCCCGAAAAAACCAATATATATCCCAAAAAATTGAATAAAAACATCGTTGAATATAGCTTTGGGTAATTATTCGAAACTTATGAACAAATTAATAGTAGTAACTCTTATCACATTTTTCACTAACAGTTTGCTATTCGCTCAAAGCACAGTCATCGGAAAGGTCTCCGATCAATCTGGAAATCCAGTCCCCTACGCGACCGTTTCATTTAAGCCATTACATGCAATGAAAGATACATCAATAGAGAAAATAGCCGATGAGTATGGAAACTTTCAGTTATTCATCAACGAAAAAGGAACATACCTCGCTTCAGTTCATATTGAAAAAATACTCAAAATGCAGCAAAAAATCGATATTAAGGAATCGAATGAAACCATGGCATTTGTAGTTCCCAAATCACGCTTAACCAACCTCGTGCTAGATGAAGTAACGGTAAACCATCGCAGACCGATCATACAGCGAAAAATCGACCGTCTCATCATGAATGTGGGGCAAACAGCCAATGCTGTTGGAAAATCAGCATTAGATTTGCTTAAAATAGCACCAGGAGTGTTTGTTAATAACGGCCAAATTTCAATTAACGGGATAATGGGCACACGCATTCTTGTAGACGGAAAAAGTATTAATCTGGCAGGAAGCGATCTTAAGAATTACCTTCAGTCATTACGTTCCAGTGATATCCAAAGCATTGAAATCATGGCGCATCCCTCAGCGGAATTTGATGCAGAAGGCAGCGGTGGCATAATTAATATTATTTTGAAGAAAAACGATAAGCAAGGAATCAATGGCTATATCGGTAATGACTATGGACTAGGCCTCGGAAAATATGCCTCATACAATCCTTACACCGCTTTAAATTATCGAAAGGGCAAAATTGGTTTAACCGCAAGCTATGCTTACGCTCACGCTAAATCCTATGAAGAACTAAAACAACAGAGAAACTTTCCCAATAATGGTCTATACAGTCAAACAACAGACAATACACAAACAAACAATAATAGCCGAATAAGAACAGTTGTGACATATGATCGCTCGAAAAGGGAATCTTTCGGATTAGCCTACACGGGCCAATACAGTAATTTTACGGGGCCCTCCGCCGCCCGTGCGACAGTGCGCTACGAAGATCCAGCTAAAAATATCATTTCGTCGGGCAGTTTTCCTTCCGAATCGAAATCCAATTATCAAAACCTTGGATTCAATTATGCTCGGGAAACAGACAGTTTACACTCTAAAGTCACTATAATCGCCGATTATACGCATAATAAACGCACTGGAAATAGTATCAGCAACAGCACGGATTGGAATGCAACAGGTAGCGTGATTAGCGATACGTTGTTTAGATTAGATTATCCAAGTACAGCAAAAATATTTACGGGCGAAGCGAAATACAACTGGATAGTAAAAAACGGAAACAACTTATCTATTGGCTTAAAGTCTACAGCGACAGATATCATAAACACCAATAATTATCAGGTCTTCGATCAACATTGGACGCCAAGTCCAGCGCTCGATTTCGAATTCGCTTATAAAGAAAGAATTTATGCAACCTACGCAAATTACACGGGAAAATGGGCAAAAATTGATTATCAATTGGGACTTAGAGGCGAGAAATCCATCGTTCAGGGACGACTTTGGGGAGCACAGCAGGCAGATCTTTCACAACATTATTTTAATTGGTTTCCAAGCATCTTTCTGAAGAAAGATCTAAATATGGAAGGAAGCAACTACCTTACTTTTTCCTACAATCGAAGAATTAGACGTCCTTCATACTTTGATTTGAATCCATATAAATATTATATAGATAATTATTCCGTGCAAACAGGAAACCCCTATTTGAGACCACAATTTACAAATTCAATAGAAATTGGTGGGTTGTGGAAGGAAAAGTACTATAGTGCATTAAATTATTCACAGACAAAAAACGCCATATCACAAATCATCCGCAACCAGGCACAAGAAGAGCTATTGACCGTCATTAAAGACAACGTCGGTACTCAAAAGGTATTGACCGCTACCATCAGTGTGCCGGTAAACTTCTTGTCCTTCTGGTCAAGTACGAATACCATTCTGTTCACACATACCCGCTCCACTTCTCCAAACTTTAATTTAAAAAAAGCCTCTTTCCTCGTACAGACGGAACAGGAAATTACATGTGGCAAAGGCTATAGTATTAATATAAATGCATTCTATACACCTCAAATGTTAATTGGAAATATTATAACTAAAGCCATAGGGTCGGTAGATTTAGGGATCCAAAAAAAGTTTATTAAAGATAAATTGGTGGCCAAGGCAAGCATCAGTGATATCTTTTATACGAATAACTATACAGCAACAAGTTATTTCAACGATACTAAAATTTGGATAAGTCACAAAGAACAATCACGGGTTTGCTCCATCTCCTTACTATATAATTTCAAAAAAGGCACGGCGTTTAAGGCGAAAAAAATGGAATCTAGTAATATGGAGGAAAACGGAAGATTATAAATGTTAACAATTTTTATCTTTGCAGCTCAACGAGCTACTAAATTAAAATAAATAAGGGTCAATGAAAAAGTATAAGCTTGCCAAATTTATCGCTCAGGTAGATCCCTTCGTTAAAACAAAGAATATTGAAACATTTTATACGCCGAGTGTTCGAATCATGTTACATTTTGGTATGTGGTTCATATTTACGGTGCTCCTGTTCTGCAACTACTACTATGTGTTAGCAATTCCGCCAAATCAATCCTTATTTTTATCGATCCGCGTCCTGATTTCATCACTTGTTGTATTTTATCTCTTTTTTTATTGGATCATACCCTATGCGCGAAATTCAAAATTATGGATATTACCGTTTGTAGCATCGCCGGTATGTATTTTTATTTGGTTATTTATTAATAATCTTTTTTATGTACTAGCCTACAAATATGGTTATGACCTATCTAATTTATACCCATTAATGGGCAAAGAAAAAAACTTCATTCCGAATCTTTGGTCAGTTTTCAGTTTCAAGGTGATTGCATTAAATGCATTATCTGCTATCTATTCGATGTCTCCTTTTTTCTTTACCAAAATATTAATTGATATGAGAAGAATAAACAAAGACAGGATGCGAATTCAAGAGCAGAAGTTAAAGTTGTCACTGGAAAACATCCAAGTAGAAAAGGACTTTCTGAAAGCTCAACTTAATCCACATTTTCTATTCAATACGCTTAATAATCTCTATCGTTTGACCATGAAAAAAGATCCAACAGCGCCGGAGGTTGTTTTAAATTTATCCGAAATAATGGGATACACGTTATATGACTCGGATACAGAATATGTCTCCTTAAGCAAAGAGCTCGATTTTATTGAGAATTACTTCTCACTGGAAAAAATGCGGCATCCGCAAAACTATAAAATTGTATTGAAAATCGAAGGCCGACAGCATGCTGCTTGCCTAACAATTGCGCCATTATTGACATTTAATCTAATCGAAAACGCCTTTAAATACGGACTTAAAAATGAAGAGGACTCATTTGTCCAACTTTTTATTAGCATTACCAAAGATCAATTTATTTTTGAAATTAAAAATGACTATGATAATTTAGATAGAACAAAAATAGCTCCGTCTAAAGGTATCGGTATTAAAAATTTAAGAAAACGCCTCCATCTCATTTATCCGACAAAGAGCGATCTCCAAATCACAGATACTGGCGGTGAATTTAAAGTTGTATTAAATATCACATTACAGCATGATTGAAAAGTATAGCTGCATCGTCATTGATGACGAGCCTTTAGGAATTGAACTCATTACGGATTTCGTCAATCAAATACCCTTTCTGGAACTGAGAAAAACATTCGGAAAGCCAGTCGAGGCCATGAGCTTCTTGCAAGATAATCCCATTGATTTGGTGTTTAGTGATATTGAAATGCCCAAGTTGACGGGCTTAGACCTATTGGAAACCCTAGCGCAGCAACCCATCTTTATTTTTATCACAGCACATCGGCATTTTGCCATTGACGGATTTGAAAAAGGAGCGGCGGATTACCTCATTAAGCCGGTTCGTTTCGATCGGTTTTTAAAGGCTGTAAATAGAGTAAAGGAACAACTAGATACGCTTAAAAAGCTAAAAAATAGTCCCGTAAAAACAGATCGAATTTTCATAAAAAGTGAAAGTAAGTTTATCAGATTAATGCTAAAGGATATTGTTTATATCGAGGCTCAGGGCAATTACCTGACCATTGTCACGCTTAATGGTACGAACCAGACATTATCCACCTTGAAAGCCATGGAAGAAATTTTACACAATTCCAGTTTCTTTCGAATTCACAGAGCATTCATTGTCAATACAGATTATATTCAGTCGCTAAATGGAAATATCGTTCAGCTTTCGAATGGAAAAATTATTCCTATCGCCAGCAATAAAAAAGACCTATTATATTCACTTTTGGGGCTAAATTAAATAATAGAATACAATCCCATTATCTATCTGAATCTCCATAGGTGAACGTCTAGTGGATTTTAAAAAAAAGATATAGTATACTATTGTATATTTTTATCCGTTTAATTATTTTAATTGCATTGAAATATAAAACTTCAAATACACAACAAGATGATGATAAAAATAAAAGGCTTCGCATTAAACATGATTCCTCTACTGCTTGCGACAACTGCTTTTGCCCAAAACAAAGTGGATCTACGGACCATGTTAAATAAAAATCGAGAATTTATATTTCCGCAGACAGTGGATAAAATTGCTACGGCGTTGGATGTCAAAACGGAGTTTTATGAAGATGCCAATGAGGAAAAGTATGCAAAATGGATCACTAAATCTGGTTTAGAACTGTATAGCAATTACGGCGATGACAAAACTGTTAATGAACTTTTTTTTGATATTCCTGAAGATAAGTTTTTGGTTGTCGAGGGGCTACCTTTCGATCTAGCAATGAACAAAACAACCCTCCAGGATGCGCTCTCAAAATTCAGTCGTCACGAAGTCAAACAGAAGATGCTTGATGATGGAAGCGCTTACCCTGGCGGTACTAGCCTGACCATGAAAACGGGAACGCATTTTACAACGCTAATCTTTGATAACAAAAATCTTTTAAAGTTTATGAGTTTAACCACTTCACTAATTGACCCCGCAGTCAATTAAGCTAACGGGGGCGGTAGAATTTGAAAAGATTAAAGATTTCCTTTTTTTAGCTCATTGACGGCAAAATCTACCGCCCTTGCGGTAAATGCCATATACGTTAGTGATGGATTCACACATGATGAAGAAGTCATAAATGCCCCATCTGTCACAAAAACATTTTTTGCATCCCATACTTGATTAAATTTGTTCAATACGGATGTTTTTGGATCATTGCCCATTCGTGCTGTTCCCATTTCGTGAATTCCCTGCCCCATACTGAACCCATTATCGTAGGTCTTTACATCTTTGACACCAATTGATGTTAACATTTCCACCATTTCATTACTGGCATCGCGTCTTATCTTCCGCTCGTTCTCCTTGATCGCTGCATCTATTGCTAATACAGGAAGTCCCCATTTATCGCGAATAGACGAATCCAATACGACTCTATTATCGTGGTATGGCAGTATTTCCCCGAAAGCAGTGAATCCAATTTTCCAGCCGCCAGGCTCAGTAATAGCATCTTTCCAGGCCCCGCCCACGCTCATATTGTCCACCTCACCCGTCCATTGTGGCCTTGAAGCACCGCCCTGATAACCAAAACCACGAACATAATCTCTCTTCGTACGATCTCCGGGAACATTAACGAATCGGGGAACATATAATCCATTAGCCCTTCGTCCAAAAATATATTTGTCTTCAAATCCCTCTACGCTTCCGCCAGCACCACTATTTAACATGTGATCCATTAAATTATGCCCCAGCTCCCCACTGCTACTTCCGAGACCATGTTCCCATATATTAGTAGCGGAATTCATTAATAACCAGGTGGAATTTAAAGTCGACGCACATACAAAAACAATTTTGGCAAAATATTCATACGTCTGATTCGTTTCCGCATCAACTATTTCAACTCCTTTAGCTCGCTGCGTATCAGGGTCATAAATAATATTCTTTACGATGGCAAATGGACGTAACGTTAATTTCCCTGTTTTCATCGCAGCAGGTAATGTTGCAGATTGTGTGCTAAAATAAGCGCCAAAATTACAGCCAAGCCAGCATTTATTTTGGTATTGGCAATTAATGCGGTTATGATGCGGAACTGTTATGTTGGCGACCCTACCAATTATAAAATGCCGTTTGCCTTGGTAATGCAATTTCAGTCGTGCAGCAAGATCTTTTTCCACAACGTTCATATCCATCGGCGGCATAAAGTCACCGTCGGGCAGCACTGCTATTCCGTCTTTATTACCAGAGATGCCGGCAAATTTCTCTACGTAACTGTACCAGGGCGCTATTTCCCGATAACGTACAGGCCAATCTATACCGTAACCATCTTTGCTATTAGCTTCAAAATCAATATCCGACAAACGATAACTCTGCCGCCCCCACATAAGCGACCGCCCTCCAACCTGATAACCTCTGAACCAATTAAAGGGTTTTATTTCCTTATATGGACTTTCAGTTTCATTGGTCCAGAAATCAATATTTCCTTCGTTTATCCATTGATTTTTAATTCCAAATGGCAAATAGTGCTGCGCAATATCCAATGGTACACGGCCACTATGTGGAAAATCCCATGGATCTTTGTTGGGGGATGGATAATCTTTAATATGTTCAATATTGCGTCCTCTTTCTAACATTATGGTTTTAAGGCCCCGCTCTGTTAGTTCCTTCGCTGCCCAGCCACCAGTGATTCCAGACCCGATGACAATAGCATCATATACATTATTAGCCATGTAGTTGTAGTTGGTTTAATTGGTTATTACTTGTTGGAAAACTCCCTTTTAAAAATGAGTTATTTTCCAACATAAAACATTGCAAAGTTTGTCGGTAAACTTACCCTGCACCGAGGGCTTATCCGCCCCACCACCAAAGTAGAATAGACTCCCTAAACAAGTTTAAGGTTTTTTTTTGATTTAATTGCAACCGGTTGCGAATTTTTGTAATATTGTATTAAACAAGTACGTAACTTGAATAACCAGATTATAATAGTATAAACTAGAGACTAAATCATTGCTTCAAACTAATCAGAATATAAATCTTTTCAGTCTGAGATATGGTCTTTTCTAAACGTAATAAATATGACAACAATTAAAGGTCCTGCCATCTTTCTCGCACAATTTATCGGCGATGAACCCCCGTTTAATTCCTTAGAAAATATCTGCCAATGGGCCTCAGCGCTCGGCTATAAAGGTATTCAGTTGCCAACCTTAGATGCTCGTTTTATTGATCTAGAAAAAGCAGCGTGCGATAAAAGCTATGCACTCGACCTAAAAGCTAAAGTACAGTCCTATGGATTGGAAATCACGGAACTCTCAACCCATCTTCAAGGGCAACTAATCGCTGTAAACCCAAGTTTTGATGATCTCTTTGATGCTTTTGCACCACAGCAGGTACATCACGATCCTCAAGCCCGACAACAGTGGGCCATACAACAATTAAAATATGCCGTACAGGCCTCTCATAATCTTGGACTGAAAGCATTAGCAACCTTTAGTGGCGCATTATTGTGGCCATTTATATACCCTTGGCCACAAAGGCCAGCCAACCTGATTGAGACAGGATTTGCGGAACTTGCCAAATTATGGTTACCCATACTCGATGAATGCGAGCAGTATGATGTCGATCTCTGTTATGAATTACATCCGGGCGAAGACTTGCACGATGGTGTTACTTTCGACCTATTTCTCGAAAACGTAAATAATCACAAACGGGCAAACATCCTTTATGATCCCTCCCATTTTGTCCTTCAATGCCTCGATTACCTCGAATTTATTGACATCTATCACGAGCGAATTAAGATGTTTCATGTTAAAGATGCTGAATTTACACCTTCTGGCCGTCAGGGTGTGTATGGTGGCTACCAGAACTGGCAAGCCAGAGCTGGTAGATTTAGATCAATTGGCGATGGACAAGTGGACTTTAAAGCCATATTTACCAAACTTACACAGTATGATTTTAAAGGCTGGGCTGTACTCGAATGGGAGTGCGCATTTAAAAATGCTGAAGATGGTGCTCGGGAAGGTGCCCTGCACATTAAAGACTATATTATACGGGTTACCGATAAGGCATTCGATAATTTCGCGGCAGTAGAAACAAATGATAGCCTCAATCGCAAACTATTGGGTTTGTAAAATAAATGATCTCGTCATTATAAATTTAACTTTATGAGCACTACAAAACTTAAAATGGGTATGATAGGCGGAGGAAAAAATGCTTTTATTGGTGCTGTTCACCGTATGGCGGCCGGAATCGACGGCCATATTGAATTATGTTGTGGAGCGCTAAACTCTGATCCTATTGTTGCAAAAGAATCTGGATTACTTTTGGGACTTCCAAAAGAAAGAAGTTATGGAAGTTATCAGGAAATGATCTTCCAAGAAAGCAAGCGCCCTGCGCAAGAACGCATGGACTTCGTCAGCATCGTCACCCCTAACTTTGCTCATTTTGAACCGGCAATGATGGCTTTAGACCATGGCTTTCATGTCGTCCTCGAAAAACCGATGACTTTAACACTTGAACAAGCAAGTTTACTTCAAGAAAAAGTGGAAGAAACCGGATTAACACTCTGTGTGACATACACATACTCCGCTTATCCAATGGTAAAACAGGCCCGTCAACTGGTGAAGGAAGGTCGACTAGGTCCAATCAGAAAGATTATGGTTGAGTACCCACAAGGTTGGCTCAGTAAACTCATCGAAAACGGCCTCTCACTGGCATTCTGGCGCACAGATCCCGAAAAAAGTGGAAAAAGCGGATGTATGGGTGATATCGGAACGCACGCAGCACATTTAGCAGAATATATCTCAGGCCTGAAAATAACTAAAATGTGTGCCGACTTACAAACTTTCGTCGACGGCAGAAAACTGGAAGACGACGGCAATATTTTACTTCGATTTGAAAACGGTGCAACAGGAGTGTTATCTGCCTCGCAGGTCGCTGCCGGAGAAGAAAATGCCTTAAAAATTAGAGTATATGGTGAGGAAGGCGGTTTAGAATGGAACCAACAAGATGCCAATACACTAATCGTCAAACATATCAATCAGCCGACTCAGCTTTTTAGAACGGGCCAACCATACCTTTCACCACTCGCACAACATAATATACGCTTACCTGCTGGTCACCCAGAAGGATATATTGAAGCATTTGCCAATATCTATAGAAATTTTGCAACTACACTTTTAGCGTCCATGGAAGGTAAAGTTCCGACAGAAGAAGAGACTGACTTCCCGACCGTAAGTGATGGTGTCCGGGGCATGAAGTTTTTAGCAACTGTACTTGCTTCAGCAGAATCTGAACAAAAGTGGACTGACTTCCTAAGTGAATAAAATAAAAGAACCAATGTGGTGTCCCCCGCAGGCGGGGAAACCACATTGGTTGCTATTTTAGCGAAGTCACTTGTGATTATCGCATCGGATTTAAATAGTTCTACTCATTTGAATAAAGTTTCCTGCATATACGCTTCGTCCCATTTTTGCTCAGCGTATATAGAAGTGTTTCTATTCAACAGCTATTATTTTTTTGGATACTTTGGAGCTTCCTCTATCACTATAGTTTGTTCTTGTTGTGTTAGTGGAGCTGGAGGAATTTCAGCAACATCTCGTTCGATTTCCTGAGTTTCGAGATGAACAGCATATGGCGAAGGTTCTATTGGAATACCCATTACAGTCGCATATTCTCTGGTATAAATAGCACCAAAATATAAGATAGCGGCTGTATAATAAACCCATAACAAGATCAACACAAACGAGCCCGCTGCACCATAAGTATCTTGTGTAGCCGAATGTTCTAAATACACCCCGATTAAGTACCTGCCTACCACAAATAAAATTGAGGTAAATAAAGCGCCAGCACGAACCGTTCGCCAGTGAATATTGACATCCGGCAGTATTTTAAATATGACACTGAACAAAAGAAAAATAGTTCCAAAGGATAAACCAAAGTTAATCCCGTTCACTAACATAACTGTCATATCTGGAAAATAACGCTGCAGCTGATCCATTAATGCCAAAATCACACCATTAATAATAAGTGTAACAACCAGCAAGAATCCCAATCCTATAACCAATGATGAAGACAAAAGTCTGTCCTGAATTAACTTTAACCAACCTTTCTTTGGCTTCGCGCGTACGTGCCAAATCTTGTTGATGGAATTTTGGATATCCCCAAAAACTGTTGTTGCCCCTAAAATTAAGGTAACACTACTGATCAGCAATGCCAGATTTGACTTTCCTGACAATTGTAAATTCTGAATAACCTCCTGAATCTGCTTAGCAGCACTATTCCCCACAAAACCGCGTAACTCCATAAACACTCTCCCCTCAATGGCATCCTCTCCATAAAAAATTCCAGCCAAGGCAATGATTAGAACGAATATTGGACCGATCGAGAAAACCGTATAATAAGATAGTGACGCACTGTACTTCATTGAATCTTCATTGAGAAATCCCGCAACAGTACTTTTCAAAATTCGCCAATACGTTTTTATTTTACTGCTACTCTTAGTTCTGATAGCCATATTTTCGCGTTTTATCTCAACAACAAACCATTAAGTAGTCGAGAAAGTTTGTCCTTTATACGTTTTAATGCGAATAGTCTTTTAGAGTACCTTCCAGAACCAATCGATCCTGTTTTACGACTTTTAGACTAAGGATGAGATCTGAAACAAGGGTTTTCAGTCCTAAAATAGGCGACACTTTGACTTCATTTGGCCAGTCCGCCAGATGAATCGCAACATGAGATAACTCATCAGTCTTCTTATAGTTCCCGTTTAGTCTGTTTACGTCTTGCGATGTCGACAACATACTGAATCCCCTATCTTGCTTTTTAAACCATTGGTAGAACAGCTTATCTGGCAGAAACTTATTGAGGTTACTATCTCCCCCCATGGTAATTCTTACTTCTGGAACAAGTGTGTTATATAGCGTTTTCTCTTCGACCGTTTCGAAATTCTCATCAACCGCATAATTGACAATAGTATCCGTCTGAGTTACCTTATTTTTTAATATTTCAATATCAATATAACTACCGTCCAAATGTGTGATAAGAGAATCGGTCATCATCGGAAATTCTGCAAACGCTTGTTTTAGTTTATTTTTCAGTTGATTCGTAGGGATATTGACCCAAGCTTTTGCAATATATTGTGTCGATGCAAGTTCCCTGACAATGAACTCTTTCGGAAAGTTCCAATTTTTTGAGGTAAATTCACCATAAACATCAACTTGATCACCTTTCAATGTGAATTCAACATAATTGTTAGTGGATAAATCACTATAACGTACCGATTGGCCGGTAAGTGTGCTCGGATCGGCGATAAATTGTTTGATAGTCACCATATCGCCTTTTGATTGAATGAGCTGCAGCATCTCTTCCTTCTTATTATCAAGATCAAAACCTACACCAATCAATAAATCATTTCCTCTACACAAAAATGCCATTTTATTCGCCCGATCATACGCATACGTCATCCCGGAATCGGCGCCTCTTTCGATAGAATCTACTTGTATGACTTCTTTTAGAAAAAATAAGAATTGCTGTTTATCCTTTAGCTGAAAAAAAGCATAAAAATTTTTTGGATGTTCCTCCAAAGTAAAAAGAAAGACATTCGCTTTCATGTCAATGCCATTATCTTGAAGTTTACTTAGCCTTTTGCCGAAATTCAAACTTTCTTTTTGTGATATCTTCCATTTATTAAAAAACTGATTCAACAAAATATCATCCAATGATACCGTTAATAATGCTTTACTTTCTTTATGGACCAATGATTTGTAAGACTCTTGCTGCCTGAGTATGTATATTCCCCATACGGTAATTATCAAAAGTATAACAATCCCTATCGTCCAAACTATTGTCTTTTTTATCATATCGATTCAATCTATAAGTGTGAGTTGCCTATCTAATACCCGTCAAAAGGGAACCCTAGTCTTCCAATGAATTAAATCTATCGCGTTGGATACGCCAACAGAAACCTATACCACACTATTTATGGCTGAAGCAAACTCAGTATAAAAATCCTACAATTCAGCTAATGAAACTATTTGCCTTTTTGACATAAAGTATGTGTTTAGTTTTCAATATTGGAGTTTGACACGTTCAACCTAAAAATAGCGAGATTTAAAATAACGAGATCAAAAATATCAATCAAATAGCGCTTTTTTCCCCCCTGAAATCAGGGAATTGGTAATTCCATTTAAGATTCTCGAATTAAACCATATTCCAGGGCAGATTTTACAGCGGCAGTAACGCTCTTCGTTTGAAATTTCTCCATTAGATTTTTGCGATGACTTTCTACTGTGTGCGAACTGATAAAGAGAGATTCAGCAATTTGATTAGTTGTCATACCTTTCGCTACGAAACTGAGCACTTCTTTTTCACGACGTGTCAATTTTGGCACCTGCTTTAGCCCTATCTCCGATTTCTTATTCAAAATAGTCTGGGTTTTCTCACAGATATAGCGCTTTCCAACAATAACATGTGAAATAGCAGTCAGTATTTCATCGCCATTTGCATTTTTCTGTAAATAGGCATCGGCTCCCTCGTTTAGAATACTATTGATGACAGCAAATTCATTGTGTACACTAAACGCGATTATTTTCAGACCATTGTTATTCTCTTTCAGGCCTTTAACTAAATCTATTCCATTAGCGTCCGGTAGATTAATATCGAGGAGCAGTACCATTGGCATGTCTACAGCAATATTCTTCGACAGCTCGGTTGCGCTAGAATACATGCCGACAACTTCAAAATCTTCATGCGCGTTGATAATGTTTTTCAATCCTTCAAGCAACAAGGGATGATCGTCTGTAATCGCTATTTTTATCATTTTTCTAAAAGTTAAACCATGGGTATTTCCAACTCTATCGTAGTACCCGAGCCGTAATCAGACATAAGCTTCATTTCGCCGTTTAAAAACGAAAGTCTTGAACGCACATTATGCATTCCTGCTGCATGCTGCAAATCGACACTTTCTATATCAAAACCCTTGCCATCATCTTCAATTGTGATATGTAAACGCTCATTATGTGAAGAAAGCTGTATTAAAATATTGGAAGCACTAGCATGCTTCAATGCGTTATTGACCAATTCCTGAATAATTCGATATAAAGAAATTTCCTGTTCAGTACTCAACGTTGATTCAAATTGTAGAAATTCGCATTCAACGAGACATGTAACCTGGCTCATACGACTCGCATAGTCTCTTAAAGTCTCCTTCAAACCATATTTCACAATTAGATCAGGCATAAGGTTATGGGCAAGCCGACGAAGTTCATCTACCGCCCCATCCAACAGATCAATGCTTCGATCTATTCCTTCCTGTACGGATTCCTTTTCTAAAGTAGCCTTATTAAGCTCCGATAAACCTAACTTCGTACTAGACAGTAAACCACCCAACCCATCATGCAGGTCACGGGCAATGCGTGTCCGCTCCTTCTCTTCCCCAGCGAGCATTGCTGTCAGGCTTTCAATCGCGTGTTGCTGATTTTTCTTTTCGATTTCTAATTGATGCAAATGCTCCCGCTGTTTCAATGCATTGGAACGCTGCCAATAGGCGTAAAAAAGCAAAACGATGACAACCAAACAACTAATAAATAACCAAATATAAATCGAATTCATTCGCGACTTAAAAGCAATTTTCTTTTTTGACACGTCAAGCTCTTGTAAACGTTGTGTATTTTCCAGTCGGCTTAATTGCAAATCTTGCTCCTTTTTATCTCTTTCGAGTTGTAATACTTTAAGCTGCTGGGTACGATTCAGTTCATTCAATTTCAAATTCTCAACCAGTTGATGCTGTCTGTCATTCAAAGCTTTCATCAACTTAATCTGCTGTTCCTTTTTCTCTCCCTCCAAACGAAGACGCATTAACTTTTGGTTCTGTAATTCTCGCTCAAACTTCAGCTCCAGCTGTTTGGTCTTATCTAGTTTATCCGAATTAAAAGCTTTTTCAAATACATCAATATAGCTTTTTTGATAGTTGAACGCTTCTTTATATTTTCCTTCTTCAACACTTACTTCAGCCAGTCTGCTAAATAGACTTAACCCCACCTGATAATCATAATGCGGCTCTCGATTAAGATTATCCAAAGCTTTTTGCAGGTATTTCTTACCTTCATCACGAGCGCCAGCTTTGAAAGCTTCATCCGCGAGGATACCATAAGCGGGTATCGTGATGGCATATTGTCCAGTTTCAGCAGCGATATCTAAAGCTTGCTTAGCGTAGGCTATCGCTTTTTTAACACCACTATCCGAATAAAACTCGTGGTATAAATTTGCAAGATTAACGGAAACATAGGCTCGATCCGTTGGATTGATAAGATGTTTATCATTCTTGTTCACCAAGCTATACGCATCAAGATAGTGTTGTTCAGCTTTACGCAATAGATCAAAATTCGCTTTATTTAACCTGTACTGTTCTTCAAACAGATAACCAGCTTGCATGTAGGCATCAAATAAGCTATTGACATTCCCACCTGCTTTAGCCGTTTCCAACAATAATGAAGTATACTTTTCTTGAAAATCATAATTACGCTGATTGGCGTAGATTGCTGTTAGCTCTTTATAAACGGCCAATTTACGAGCGATATTTGCCTCTGTCTGCGGTGCCTTCTCTAAATAAGAAATCGCTTTGTGAAATTGGGCAACGGCCTCATCTTCTCTATTCTGCCGTGTCATAATCCATCCATCACAGTAATATACATATCCTTTTGTTCCATTTTCATTGACAATCGGAAGCACAGATTTAGCATGTTCCAAATAAAATCTCGATTTTTCAAAAGCATGATCATTAAAACTATTCATCGCAGCAATACAATTCAAGTAAGCATAATACTGCTTATCAGGATAGTTTCTAGCCAACTGAATATTGTCATGGAGTAGTTGACCAGCCAGGGCTTTCTCATTATTAAAATACAGGGCCTGTGCGTATTTTCCCGTCAGTACAAACCGCTCTCTGCTTCCTAAAGGAAGATTGTAATACGATTTCTTTAACTCCTGCAGCTGTTCTTGCGCAAATACAGCACAACATGGACACAGAAAAAGAAAAAATATTAGAATTGAATACCAAATATTCTGAACATACCCCATAAAATCAATTGTTGCAGCTAGCTAAGTGAATAGTCCAAACTTAGATAAATTTAGCTTTATACACAATAAATTATCGCACATACAAGTTAAACGGATGCGCTCGATATGCAAATCAGACGGGACTTGCTAAACAAAAAATCATACCTTTGCTATAATGAAGTATATCTATTTATTTCTTGCTATAGCTGCTGAGATCTTCGCAACCACTTTCCTCAAAAAGTCTGAAGGCTTTACCCTGATAAAACCTACTATTATCAGTATTGTTGGGTATATCATTGCATTCTACTTTTTAAGTATCACCCTGAAATATTTACCTGTGGGTATATCCTACGCAATTTGGTCAGGAGTTGGAATTGTAGCGATTACACTAGTGGGTATGTTTTTATTTAAACAGATTCCCGATACAGCAGCGATTGTTGGTATGGTCTTAATCATCGCTGGAGTCATCGTTATCAATCTGTTTTCAAAAATGGGAGCACATTAGCTGATGTAAGATCTAAATTTGTATTTTTGTAACTTACATAAATTAAAGGATACGTGTCGTTAGAGAAACTAAAACTTAGCAAAAGATTGACTGCTACGATGACTGAACTCGGTTATCTGGCTCCAAAGGAAATTCAGAGTAGGTGCATTTCCAGAATTCTTGGTGGACAGGATGTCATTGCCATCGCTCCTGAAGGAGCTGGTAAAACCACAACTTATGTTTTAACCACCTTGATGAAGTTGAAATTCACAACAGATGAAGCTCCAAAGTTTTTGATCTTGGCGCCAAATGAAGAACGTATCGACGAAATCGTTGAAAAGTTCCACCAACTAAGCAAAAATAGAGATCTTCGCATCATTGGATTACGCGCTTCAGGCAGTATGGAAGAGGAAATCGGAGAATTAGTTGATGGAAAGGACATTGTTGTAGCTACGCCAAATCGTGCTAGAGCGATTTATCTTAAACTAGCATTAAATCTCAATCGAATTCAAACGTTAATTATCGATGATGCAGAAGAGATTATCAAACAAGGGATGCAAACACCCGTACGCGAATTGGCAGAAAGCTGTGGTAAGGTGCAACATATCGTGTACAGTACGGTTGAACACCAGAAACTTTATGA
This sequence comes from Sphingobacterium sp. UBA3549, assembly GCF_002376635.1. Taxonomy (NCBI): domain Bacteria; kingdom Pseudomonadati; phylum Bacteroidota; class Sphingobacteriia; order Sphingobacteriales; family Sphingobacteriaceae; genus Sphingobacterium; species Sphingobacterium sp. UBA3549. The sequence goes on from NZ_DFOE01000026.1 coordinate 25,642, forward strand.
CATGGTAGAGAATTTTATGAATGAAGATTATGCCGTCATAGAGGTAGACGAACTCGAAAACGATACTGTTGACACCTTGGATTTGCTCGTATATCATGTCCCTAATTTCACAACGAAAATCAATTTATTAAATCATCTGCTGCAAGATAAAGAAGTATTTCAGAAAGTAGTCGTTTTTGTAAACACCAAACTTACGGCCCAGAAATTAGCCAGCCACTTATTCAGCAGCAATAAAGAAGAAATTGCAGTACTCAATCCATTATTTTACGACGATTTCGGTTATGAAGCCATTGAAGACTTCAAAGAAAATAGTCTATCCCGTGTATTGATCATTGCGAGAGAAAACACAAATGATATCGATCTTTCCGCTATTCCGTTCGTTTTCCAATTTGAATTACCAAATGAAAAGGAACAATTCTTAAATCACCTCCTCAAGAATGAAGAGAATGAAGAAACGATAATACTGACTTTTGCTACGGACCTGGAATTACCTATGGTGAAAAAAATCGAACAGGCCGTTGGTAAAAGGATGGACATATTAGAGCTACCCGAAGATGTTTCCATATATAACTCGACCACCGATAAGAAGAAAAAGGTCAATAAGGAAGAAGACCAGACAGATAGTTCTCGTGGAGGAGCATTTCACCAAAAGAAAGAAAGCAATGCCAAAACTTTTAATTATGGTGGCGGTGAAAAAGCGAAAATGACCATGAAAATGAAAAAGAAATAGAAATTCAAAAAGAATTACCACTAAGAAGGGAAGTTTAGACTTCCCTTCTTAGTGGTAATTTAAAACTTTTCTCAACAACTTAATATAAGCATTTGCAATTCTTTCCATCCCTTCATCATTTGGATGCGCGTAGTCAACCGTAGAGTTCAGATCCAAATTAAGCTCTTGACTCGATAACAAAAAAAGCTGGCGAACACCCTTTGACTGTAATTTGCTAAACGTGGCTTTCAGTACCCGGCTGCTTTGCTGATATTCATCATTTTTATCTTCATTAAAAACCTGTTCAATATTCCCAGAACTGTGTTGTGTCAAAATAATAGGCGTAGTCGGATGTTCTTTTCTTAAAAATGTTACCGCATAGACCAACAAAGAATCCAACTGCTTTTCTGTTAAAGAATTCGAAATAGCGAGATTGGGAATACAATCCAGTACAAAACAGGCCGCATCCACGCTATTCATCACATTCAAAATTGGCTTTTCCAATCGGCCATTTCCCGAGAAACATAAGTTTATTACTTCGTGATCAAATGCACGTCCAACTTGATTGGTCCAAGCCAAACCCGGCCGACTCGTACAGGCCCCCTGGCCAATTGATGTTCCATAGACGACTATTGGCTTTTTTGGAGTTGTATGCGTATATGAAAATTTGGCTGTGCTTGGAATACCGATTTTTAACCACTTAACTGTATTATATAATGGAAGATATAAGCGATAATTAAACTTTTCATTACGACCGATATTCTTCCATTTATAAGAGACGGTGTCCGAAAAATCATAGTTGCCATATGCCCATTTCCATTCCTTTTTTGCTGTATCAAAGGCATAAAGATCCACGCCGCTGACAGCAGTTGTTGGCATGTGTGGCATATTGAGTCCGCCGGCCACCTGATACTGAACAGTAATCTCTGGAGAAGATGTCTGAAAGTCGACATAGAAACCCGCACTGTTCTTACCTAGCTCCCATACAGGTTTTCGTACTTGACTTTCCAATTGATCCGGAAGCCGGTTGAAGGCAGAGAGTTTCTGATTTGCCAATCTACCCTGTACATGCCCATCTTCAAGTGGTGAAAACCAACGATAATTCTCCTGCGATTTGATAACAGAAAAAGATAACAGTAAATATACTGTCAACACTATTCTTGGGAACATACAATAACGAGTTTTAAGTTTGATACAATTGATTATTAAAAAAGGAGCCTATTGGCCCCCTTTTGTTGCGATTTATTTATTATACTATAAAATAGCTTGTCTAATCCGTATCAGCTTTTCCATCAAACCTTCAAGCAAATCCAAATGCAACATATTCGCTCCATCAGACTTCGCATTTGCTGGATCGGGATGGGTCTCTATGAAAAGACCGTCAGCTCCCACTGCGATTGCAGCTTTCGCTATTGTTTCAATTAAAGCTGGCTTCCCTCCCGTTACACCAGAAGTCTGATTGGGCTGCTGCAAAGAATGTGTGCAGTCCATTACTGTAGGCACATTAAAAGCACGCATTTCAGGAATTCCACGATAATCTACAATAAGATCCTGATACCCAAATGTGTTGCCACGATCAGTTAAAAAAACCTTTTCATTGCCTGATTCCAAAATTTTATCGACTGCAAATTTCATTGACCCGGCACTCAAAAATTGTCCCTTTTTTACATTAACGACCTTATTTGTCTTTGCGGCAGCAACTAGCAAATCAGTTTGGCGGCATAAAAAAGCTGGAATTTGAAGAACATCAACATATGCAGCAGCCATTTCTGCCTCATGGCTTTCATGAATATCCGTCACGGTCGGAACACCAAAGGTATTACCAACCTTTTCCAAAATTTTCAACGCCTTTTCATCACCGATACCCATAAACGAGTCGAGGCGAGATCTATTAGCCTTACGGTAAGACCCTTTAAAAATATAGGGAATATTAAGTTTATCTGTAATAGTAACAATCTTCTCAGCAATACGCAAAGCGATTTCTTCTCCTTCAATCGCACAAGGTCCCGCCATTAAAAAGAAGTTCTGCGATGTCCCGTTCTTAATTTCAGGAATGTATTTGTTAATCATATAATTATAAAAAATTAATTGCCAAGCTCTGATAAAAATTTTATCCGCATCAATTGGAGATCCTCATAGCTATAGTCATCGCCTCCAAGTTCTTTCAATGCATTGTTAATTGAATCAGTCTCCGCCGTCTTAAAATAGTCGTACACCTCATCCTGACGATCCTCATCAATAATCTCGTCAATAAAATAATTGATATTTATTTTAGTACCCGCATTTACGATGGTTTCAATTTCCTTCAATATTTCCTCATAAGTAATCCCCTTAGCCGAAGCAATATCATCCAAAGCTATTTTACGATCAATATTTTGAATGATAGATACCTTTAACGCGGATTTATTCGCTGTACTCTTAATGACAAGGTCCACAGGTCTGTCAATTTCATTTTCCTCAACGTACTCTTTGATCAAGGCAATAAAGGGCGGCCCAAATTTGATCGCTTTGCCATTGCCGACACCCTGAATTTGTTTCAATTCATCGATGCTAATTGGGTAATGCGTACACATTTCTTCGAGCGAAGGATCCTGAAAAATGACAAATGGAGGTAAAGCTTTTCCCTTTGCTATTTTCTTACGCAGGTCTTTCAACATGCCCAACAATACGGTATCTAAAGCTCCTGTACCATGCCCAGCATCGTCCGAATTTGTATGGTCGCTACCCTCTATAGGACGATTTATGACAAATTTTAGCTGATAAGGATTGGTTATATAATGCCTGCCAATATCCGTCAATTTTAAAAGACCATAATGATCAATATCTTTTTCAATAAAATTATCGAGAACAGCCTGTCTGACCAAAGACTTCCAATAGATAACGCCTTTGTCTTTCCCCTTTCCAAATAAGCGATGCTCATCATGCTTATAGGATGACACCGGTTGATTATTTTGTCCCATCATCACGTTAATCACATGATGATCGTCAAACTTCTCTCCCTGTTCCTGAATAAATCCCAGTACATCACGCAACGATTCCTCTGCCTCAAAATATTCCTTCGCGGAACGACAGTTATCGCACATGTTATTACAACCTTGTTCATCGAAATTTTCTCCGAAATAATGAAGGATCTGCTTACGACGACAAACAGCAGACTCGGAATAATCGATAACTTCTTTTAAAATCTGTGTACCAATCTCCCGTTCAGCCACAGGTTTATCTTTCATAAACTTAGTGAGTTTTTCTACGTCCTTTTCGGAGTAAAAAGCCAAACAGTAACCATCTCCCCCATCACGTCCAGCACGCCCAGTTTCCTGGTAATATCCTTCCATTGATTTAGGGATATCGTGATGAATCACATAGCGAACATCCGGTTTGTCAATTCCCATACCGAAAGCAATTGTCGCCACAATCACTTCAACATCCTCCATCAGAAATTTATCTTGCGTATCCGCTCGGGTTTTAGCATCTAAGCCCGCGTGGTAAGGTAAAGCTTTAATCCCGTTTAAGTTTAAAACTTCACTAATCTCCTCCACTTTCTTACGGCTTAAGCAGTAAACGATGCCAGTTTTCCCGGATTTTGTTTTGATAAAACGAACAATCTCTTTAACGACATCTTTTTTTGGCCTTACTTCATAATATAAATTACTGCGATTAAATGATGATTTAAATAAAACAGCATCATTCATCTGTAAATTTTTACGAATATCCGACTGTACCTTCGGGGTAGCCGTGGCGGTGAGCGCAATAATTGGAATACTCGGCCCTATTTCATTAATTACCTGGCGAATTTTACGATATTCTGGTCTGAAATCGTGCCCCCATTCGGAAATACAATGCGCTTCATCAACAGCAACAAAGGATACTTTTATCTGATGTAAAAACTCCAAATTTTCTTGCTTGGCAAGCGATTCAGGAGCAACATACAGCAACTTGGTTTTTCCAGCGACCACATCATCCTTAACCCTGGTAATCTCACTCTTATTTAAAGAAGAATTCAAAAAATGAGCGATACTGTCTTCGCCACCGAATGCACGAAGTTGATCTACTTGGTTTTTCATTAAAGCTATCAGCGGAGAGATAACAATTGCGGTCCCCTCACTCATGAGTGCAGGAAGTTGGTAGCAAATTGATTTTCCCCCACCGGTCGGCATAATTACAAACGTGTCTCTTCGTTGAAGAATACTCGTTATAATAGCCTCTTGATCTCCTTTAAAAGTATCAAAACCAAAAAAATCTTGTAAATTGTCGAAAAGTGATTTTTCTATTTCCATTGCGCCTTGGGCAAAAATAAGATAGATAAATGAAGAAATAATCTTGAAAAATAATCTATTTTTGCAATCTATTCTAATACATAAAAGTAAGAGTATTTTTTGTGAAAAACAACTACGAAATAAAAAATATAGCTATTCAAGCTATTCAAGAAGAAGCCAAAGCAGTAGCTGCCTTAGCCCAATATATTGATGATGATTTTGTTACCATTGTTAATCGCATATTAAATCTGCAGGGAAGAGTTGTCGTTACCGGGATTGGCAAAAGTGCTATTATTGCACAGAAGATCGTAGCAACGTTAAATTCCACTGGAACACCATCCATCTTCATGCATGCAGCTGATGCTATTCATGGCGATCTCGGGATCATCCAGCAAAATGATTTAATTATTGCCATCTCCAAAAGCGGTAACACACCTGAGATTAAAGTGTTGGTCCCCTTTTTAAAGCAAACGAAAAATGTACTGATTGCTTTGGTTGGAAATACGGAATCCTATTTGGCAAAAAATGCCGACTACATCTTGAACACCACAGTCGAAAAAGAAGCATGTCCCAACAATCTGGCCCCTACCTCGAGTACAACTGCACAATTAGCCATGGGTGATGCACTTGCTGTTGTATTACAGGAATGCCGCGATTTCACGGACAGAGATTTTGCCAAATACCATCCTGGAGGAGCATTAGGCAAAAAATTGTACTTAAGGGTGGGCGACCTGTCTGATCAGAACGGAAAACCTAGCGTCCAACAACAGGCTACTGTCAGCGATATTATCATTACCATTACACAGTTTAGACTGGGTGCCGTGGCTGTACTGGACGAAGACCGTATTGTTGGCATTATCACCGACGGCGATATACGACGAATGTTGGAAAAACATAACGATCTAGCGAGAATTACCGCCGGAGACATTATGGGAAAATCACCCAAAATCATTGATAAAAATGAACTTGCGGCAAATGCCCTTCATATTATGCGTGAAAATAACATCACGCAGCTATTGGTATCCGACAAAAATTATTATGCCGGCGTTATTCATATTCAGGACCTACTTAAAGAAGGGATAATATAACTGTAATAAAGTTGTTAGATAGGAGATTAATTGGCAATAAATACTACATTTGGCATATCAGTTGTTCTATTTTAATCATAAAGTAATATCTTAGAAGCATGAAAAAGTATATAACAATTTTAGCAGTGATCATTTCCTTTATCGGTTTTTCGTCTATGCAGGCCGGCCAAGGGGAATTTAAGTTCGAAAAAGAAACCCACGATTTTGGAAAAATACCAGCAGGCACACCCGTTTCGTATAATTTCAAATTTTCAAATACTGGTAGTGAGCCAATTATCATTTCAAACGTTGTGCCGACTTGTGGTTGTTCTGTGGCAGAATTTACAAAAACCCCGATTAAACCGGGTGAAAGTGGCACCATCAAAGTGACATATAACGCAGCTGCCAAAGCTCCATTCACAAAGAGCTTTACAGTACAGTCAAATACCAAGACTCCTGTAAAGACGCTCTATATTAAGGGTATAGTGGAATAATAATACTAGAAATATAAAACGAAAAAAGCCACATTATGATGTGGCTTTTTTCGTTTTATTTTGGTTAAATTTGCACGACTAATTTTAAAAAAACTATAATGCCAGTACTATCAGAAAAGGGGCTTAATATGCCTGCGTCACCAATCAGAAAACTGACGCCGTATGCTGATCAAGCAAAAAAAGAAGGTAAGAAGATATACCACCTTAATATCGGACAGCCTGATATCCAGACGCCTGAAGTTATGCTTAATGCTTTGAAAAATATTGAGTTCAAAGTATGGGCCTACACGCCATCTGAAGGTACTGCCTCGTATCGGAACAAATTAGCTGAATATTATAATAAACTGAATTATAATATCGAGCCTACAGATATATTGGTAACAAACGGTGGCTCGGAAGCCATTACGATCGCAATGCAGGCCTGCTTGAATGAAGGCGAAGAAATTATTATTCCAGAGCCGTTCTACGCGAATTATAACGGTTTTGCCTGCTCCTCAGATGTTGTGATAAAACCTATCATGTCATACATCGAAAGCGGATTTGCCCTCCCTTCTATCGCCGAGTTTGAAAAAGTAATTACGTCCAAAACCAAAGCGATCTGTATCTGCAACCCAAATAACCCTACGGGTTATCTTTATTCCAGAGCCGAACTAGAGGCTTTACGCGAGCTTTGCTTAAAATATGATCTTTACCTTTTCTCGGATGAAGCGTATCGCGAATTCTGCTATGACGGTAGAGAGTTTATTTCTCCAATGCACTTGGAAGGGCTCGAAAATAATGTCGTTATCTTCGATACGGTATCAAAACGTTACTCTGCATGCGGTGCCCGTATTGGATGTATCATTACAAAAAATAAAGAACTATACCAAACGGCACTTAAATTTGCTCAAGCTCGCTTAAGCCCTTCTTTGGAAGGACAGATTGCAGGTGAAGCAGCTGTTGATACACCCGACAGCTATTTTGAAGCTGTGTCGAAGGAATATACAGCGCGAAGAGATACCCTTGTGAAAGGACTGAATGCCATTGAAGGGGTCTATTCTCCAAATCCTGGAGGAGCATTTTACGTCGTCGCCAAACTACCAATTGACAATGCAGACAGATTCTGCCAATGGATGCTGGAAGAATTTTCGTATAACAATGAAACAGTCATGATGGCTCCAGCTACGGGTTTCTATAGCACAGAGGGAGCTGGTATAAATGAAGTGAGACTCGCCTACGTGCTTAATCAAGTTGATCTTAATAATGCCTTGATTTGTTTAGAAAAAGCACTTGAAGTTTATCCAGGACGAACAAATTAATAATGAAATTAAAGCAAGTAGGAAAGGCGGACCAGCTATGGTTCGCCTTTTTCTTTAGCCATATTTTCATTCCTTTAAAAAAATGCCCCGTGTCCTTTTTTAAAAAAAACAAAACAAATTTTTGAAGCACCTTGTTCTTATTGTAGTAACTAAAAGATATTGCATATGGATAAATTGAAGAAATTCCAATTGATGGAAAAAATAGCAAGAGAATTAGAAGATGTCCGGAATAGTCAACAAGCTGTTTTAGAAAAAATAGGCAAAATCGAAGTTGATAACATCGAGCTAGGCGATAAAAATATTGAAAAGACAATTCCTGATATCTATCAACGTACAGCAGATAATTCAGATGCTATAAAAGCTCTTCTGGAATCATTTCAAGAGCAAACAGAGGAATTCGGAGAAAAAAATAATGTGAATAAATTATTAGAACAACAGCAAATCAATAGTGTGAAATAGTAAAATTAAAAACACATAGAAGAAAAAAAGCGGGGGAGATTCATAAATCTCCCCTGCTTTTTTTCTTCTATGCTTGAGTTTTTGCAGCTCTCGCTTTCAAATATTCTTCTTCAACAAATTGCAATTGCTGCTCAGGTGTTAAATTGGAATTATCCAATACAATTGCATCTTCTGCTTGCCGTAATGGACTTTCTGCGCGAGTACTGTCGATACGGTCACGGGTTGCTAAATTTTCAACGACTTCTTCTAAAGTCACATCTTCCCCTTTTTCGGTTAATTCAAGGTAACGCCTCGCAGCCCGAACTTTAGGATCAGCTGTCATAAAAATCTTGAGATCAGCATCGGGAAAAACGGTAGTCCCTATATCCCGGCCATCCATAATAATGTTCCTTCTGCTTCCTAGCTTTTGCTGCTGCGCAACCATCGCCACGCGAACAGCTTTAATTGCGCTCACATCACTCACTTTATCCGAAATATACATCTGACGAATCTCTTCAGAGATATCCTCATCATTTAAATGAATTTCCGTCTTTATTGCATTGGGTATAAAATCGATATGGATATCTTTCAGCGCGCTTTCAATAGTTGCCTGGTCATCCAGGGCGATGTTATGACGGATAAAATAGAGCGTAACGGCTCTATACATTGCACCGCTGTCAATAAACGCAAATTTCAGTTTCTTTGCTAAAGATTTGGCTAATGTGCTTTTACCACACGATGAAAATCCGTCTATTGCGATAATGAAATTGTGACGCCCACTCATTATTCGTTTCCTCCTATAATTACACCCGGCTTATTCACCAACGGAACTTTCATCAGGTTGCCATCTACTATGCTTTCGGGCAAGAAAATGTATTTCTTATCGTAAATGATGTTGTCGATATAGAAACTCACCCAATATTCGTTTGTCAAACCAAAAACCTGCTCGTCTATTGCTTCCACACGATCAAAAGATTTAGCGGCTATATTTCCTATAAAATGGCGTAAAGTAGTGGTAGTAACCTGACGTCCATCCTTTTCGCCATAGCCTTTTGAGCTGATCAACACATTCTGAATTGCGATGTTCTTATCATTAATTACATAAACGGTCCAGTTTTTTGTCTCTACGGTCTCGCCTTCCAAAACAACGGCGATCATAATGTCTTTGACAATATTTTCAGGCAAATCTGCTTTCATCCTTATTTAGACTTTGTAGTTTTCTTAGCCGGAGCCTTCTTCGCGGGAGCTTTTTTAGCTACGCTTTTCTTTTCTGTTGCTTTTGCTTTAGTAGCTTTACCTTTCGGTGCATCAGCCTCAGCCCATTTCAACACATCAGCATACGTTATTTTTTCAATTTCCATCCCTTTCGGGATTTTCAAATTTTGCTTACCAAAACGAATGAATGGCCCCCATCTGCCCTGCTCAATTTGAGCTTCCTCATTTTCATCAAATACGCGAATGACTTTTTCTATATCTTTTTGACGCTTGTCTTTAATAATCTGTATTGCTTCTTCCTCAGTCACGTCCAAAGGATCCAAACCTTTCGGTATAGAATAAAAAGCCGAATTGTGCCGGATATAAGGTCCAAATCGACCCACCGCAACAGTCATCTCCTTATCCTCAAATAAACCAACTTTTTTAGGCAATTTAAAGAGCTCCATGGCATCCTCAAAAGTGATGGTTTCAATCATCTGTCCTTTACGTAAAGAAGCAAAGCGGGGCTTCTCCTCGTCGTCCGGAGAACCAATCTGTACCAATGGACCAAACTTACCGATACGAACCGAAACGGGTTTTCCCGAAACCGGATCGACACCAAGTTCACGCTCATTATTCGCACGATCAGCATTTTCTAAAGTATCCTCTACTTCAGAATGAAATGGTCCATAGAAATCATGCAACATTTTTGTCCATTCCGTCAAACCATGCGCAATATCATCAAACTCTTTTTCGACATTAGCCGTAAAGTGAAAATCTACAATGCCATTGAAATGTTCAACCAAAAAATCATTCACCACAACACCGATATCCGTTGGGAACATTTTTCCTTTCTCAGCACCAGTAATTTCGGTTTTTGTGACTGCCGTTAATTCAGCATCCTTCAATGTCAGTACACGGTAATCACGCGATTTACCTTCACGCTCTTCTTTCACGACATAACCGCGATTTTGAATTGTGGAAATAGTAGGTGCATATGTTGAAGGACGACCAATCCCTAATTCCTCCAATTTTTTCACCAAACCAGCTTCTGTATATCGTGCAGGAGGGCGTGTAAACCGCTCCGTTGCTGACATACTTTTCAAAGTCAATGGTTGACCCGCAGTTAACGGTGGAAGGATAGCATTATCACTATCTTCATCCACAGTATTTTCCTGATCGTCATCCAAAGATTCCATATAAACTTTTAGAAATCCATCAAACTTCATTACCTCTCCCGAAGCACTCAAATCTTCTGAGCGCGTTGATATGGAAATCTTTGCCAACGTACGTTCAAACTCAGCCTCACTCATTTGCGATGCGATAGCTCTTTTCCAAATAAGTTCGTACAACCTCTTCTCAGAAGCATCTCCATCGATGGTATGCTCGGAAAAATAGGTCGGACGGATAGCTTCGTGTGCCTCCTGTGCACCCGATGTCTTCGTTTTGTATTTTCTGACCTTATGATATTGGTTACCGTAAGCAGATTTAATTTCTTTTTCAGCCGCCTCAATTGCCGTATCGCTTAAATTGACAGAATCGGTACGCATATAGGTAATCCGTCCTGACTCATATAGCCTTTGAGCGACCTGCATTGTGCGCGCTACAGAAAATCCAAGTTTTCTACTGGCTTCCTGCTGTAATGTTGACGTTGTAAACGGAGCCGATGGCGAACGTTTGGCAGGTTTTGTTTCTAAATTTTTGACAGAAAACAAGGCTGATTTACAATCTTCCAAAAATTTGGTAGCCTCCGCTTCCGTAGCAAAACGCTGTGGAAGCTCAGCTTTGAAACTATCTTTAACTTTTCCAGTATGAAAGAACGCTACAATCTTAAAGGCAGCCTCTGGCTCAAATTTATTGATCTCACGTTCACGATCAACAATTAAACGAACTGCAACAGATTGTACTCGTCCTGCAGACAATGAAGGTTTAACTTTCTTCCAAAGAACTGGAGATAACTCGAAACCAACCAACCGATCCAACACGCGCCGGGCCTGCTGAGCGTTAACAAGGTTATAGTCTATTTTACGAGGATTGTCAATAGCTTTTAGAATAGCTGGCTTCGTAATTTCATGAAAAACGATTCTTTTCGTACTCTCATCTTTCAATCCTAATGTCTCAAATAAATGCCATGAAATCGCTTCTCCTTCGCGGTCCTCATCGGATGCTAGCCAAACAGTTTCAGCAGCTTTAGCCAATTTCTTCAGTTCACTTACAACAGCCTTTTTATCGGATGGAACTTCATACTTTTGTTCGAAATTATTTTCGGTGTTAATCGCATCATCGGTTTTCACCAAGTCGCGAATATGTCCATAACTCGACTTAACCAAAAAATCCTTTCCTAAATATCCTTCTATCGTTTTCGCTTTCGCTGGAGACTCAACTATCAATAAATTTTTCGCCATCTAATTTGAGATTTGTGCAAATAAAGGCAATTCTGAAAGGAATGGCAATAATTTATTGCAAAAAAGACAAAAAAAATAGATTTCATAACGATAATCGCCAAATCCCGCTGAAAGCAAAGGCCTCATTCCCCTATTCGACCAATACAAATAACAGACCGCATTACAGCAATTTGCTACCATCAAACATTACGATTCCACCAACCGCTGATAAAACAGATTTGTTCCAACCTAATTAGCTTCAAAAAATGTGTTAAACACCTGCAAAACGAAATTTCTGAGCGATCTAAAAGACATAAAAAATAAGATATATCCGTATATTTGCACCTTTGAAAGGGCAATACAACAACCTTCCCTATTCTTTTAAATATGATAGACAATGAAAAGTAGTTTTCTGAAATTTGCCATTTTGGGCACATTATTACCATTTGTATCTTGTTCAGCCAGGAAAGAGTCTGTAAAAGCAAACTCAGACAATTTCCCTAAACTAAGTTTGGAAGCCCATCGGGGGGGCCGGGGACTCTATCCTGAAGGGTCTATCGCTGCAATGAAAAACGCGATAGACATCGAAAAAGTGACCACGTTAGAAATGGATTGCCATACCACCAAAGATCGCAAAGTGATCGTTTTTCACGATGACTATCTCAATCCCCAATTTGTATTGAAACCCAACGGTGCTGAAATTTCAGAAAAAGATAAACCTTTAAAAGTTTATAACATGCTTTATCGAGATTTGATTAAATATGATATTGGATCTAAATTTTACAAAGCATTTCCGCAACAGAAAAAACAAGTTACACGTATCGCAAAACTGTCGGATCTTATTGATAGTACCGAAGCATATGCTCAACACAAAAGAAACGCTCCGATTTTCTACAACATCGAGGTTAAAAGTAAAGACGGTAAAGATGGTATCTTGCATCCTCGAGTAGAAGAGTTTGTCGACCTAATCATTCAGGTTATCACCGATAAAAAAATCGCAACAAGAACCATCATTCAGTCATTTGACAGTAGAGCAATTAAATACCTACACAAGGCTTACCCCCAGATCAGGGTGTCCTACCTCATTGATGGAGACGAACGCAAAAATGTCCAACAAACAATTACGGAGCTCGGTTTTACACCCTATATTATAAGCCCGCAATATAAAACCGTGACAAACGATTATATTAAACAATGCCATAAGGCTGGCATCAAAGTAATTCCTTGGACGGTCAATACCAAAGAAGAAATAGAGCAATTAAAAACGATGAAAGTGGATGGCATCATCAGCGATTATCCCAATTTGTTTTAATAAACAGATCGAATGCTCGCATAAAATACTCAAAAAATTGAGCGCTCAACGATCTTCACCATTGAACAAAACAACGTCCGGATTAAAATTTATTTTACGCGGACGTTGTTTCTTTTAGCGCCTGCTCTATATAATCCTTTCCTTTTTGAACCAGAAATTCAGTCCGATGATAATCCCACAAATTACAGATATTATAAGGTATGTCAACAACGACGTCCGGGCGATACAAGTCGACTATCATCTGACTCATTTTCCTGCGCATCACATAGTAAGACGCCTGCAGGATATCCAATGAATTTGACGTCTTCGGATCGAGTTTTTTGATGACAGAATATTGTTTGTCTGGTTTCGATTCAAGATTAACCGCAATGATTAAATTTTCTTTCCTTGTCACATGATTTATGGGTAATGGATTCAGTACACCACCGTCAACATACACATGCTTGTTTTCTTCCACCGCCGTAAACACTGCCGGGATAGCGATGGAAGCCCGAATAGCATCATACATGCTCCCAAAATCCAGCACGACCTCCTTTTCGTAATTGAGATCCGTAGCCACAGCTTTAAACAAAATTGGAAATGTCTCTATATTACCATCAGGGATGACGGACTTTAATGCGTTGAACACCTTTACCCCCTTCATCATGCCCAATCCTCTCCAGCTAAAATCCATCATGTTAAAGACCGACTTCTTCGTCAACCGAAGCATCCAATCTTCTAAAAGATCCATCTTTCCTTGCGCATAAATTCCGCCAACGAGTGCACCTATAGAGCAGCCAACGACCTCATTTATCTCAAAACCAAGCTCTTCCAACCGCCTGATGATGCCAATATGTACCAGTCCTCTAGCACCGCCGCCGCCCAGGACGAGAGTAACTTTACGATTCAAAAAAGATTTCTCTAACATGGATAAACATTAAATAATAATCTGTTGACATTCGAAAAACAATGTAAGCAGATTATCATCGTTATTATATGTATTTTTGATTACAATATACGCAGTAAAAAAAGAAATATGAAAATAGAAATTTGGTCGGACATCATTTGTCCATTTTGTTATATTGGTCTGACAAAGCTCGAAATGGCACTTCAGGAATCTGCAAATAAGCCTGCGGCTGAAATTATCTGGAAATCTTATCAGCTTAACCCCGACTATCCCGAAGATGCACCGGCAATACCTACTTATGACTATCTCGTACAAACGAAAGGAATGAGTATGGATGATGTGGTTGCAATGACATCACAACTCAGTGCACAGGGAAGGGAGCTGGGAATTGCCCTGAATTTTGACAAAGCAGTTGTCGTAAATACACGAAAAGCGCATCGCCTGATTCATTTTGCCCAAGGCAACCAAAAAGGTACGCCAATTAAGAAAGCGTTGTTTAAAGCGCATTTCACAGACGGTCTAAATATTAATGACAACCAGGTTCTTACCCATATTGCGACTCAATACGAACTTCCTGCTCATGCAATTCAAAACTTGCTCGAATCGGATGATTTTGCTTACGATGTTGCTCAAGATATCCAAGAAGGCGTTAACTTAGGACTGCGGGGTGTTCCCTTCTTTGTATTCGACCGAAAATATGCCATCCCCGGAGCACAGCCCATGGAAGTTTTTCATAATACCATAAATGAATGCTTAGCAAGCCAATCTGCTCCGCTGCAACAAAGAGGTGAAGAAGGCCCTTCATGTGATCCTGAAACAGGAAAATGTGAATAAACAAAGAAAAAAATCTTGTTTAATTTTACTATTTTCGCAAGCTTATAACGACAAACAAATTTGGTATAAATGCAGTTAACCAAACTAGAAATTAAAGGATTTAAGAGTTTCGGAGATAAAATCACGATCAACTTCAATGACGGTGTCACAGCGATTGTTGGCCCCAATGGATGCGGAAAATCCAATGTGGTCGATGCAATACGCTGGGTACTCGGAGAGCAGAGTACGAAGATGCTGCGCTCCGATAAAATGGAAAATATTATTTTCAACGGGACAAAAAATAGAAAGCCCGCAAATCTTGCAGAGGTATCGCTGACCTTCAATAATAACAATAATATTTTACCAACTGAATTCTCCACAGTTACTGTCACCCGAAAATTATTCCGAAACGGCGATAGTGAATATCGGTTGAATGATGTGAAATGTCGTTTAAAAGATATTACTGATTTGTTTCTGGATACCGGTGTGGGCGCGGATAGTTATTCCATTATTGAATTGAAAATGATTGACGAAATCATCAATAATAAAGATAACTCTCGTCGAAACCTATTTGAAGAAGCATCCGGAATTTCGAAATATAAAGTACGTAAAAAACAGACCCTAGCGAAATTAAGAGATACCGAAGCCGATCTTAGTCGTGTGGACGACCTGCTTTTTGAAATCACAAAAAACCTTAAATCGTTAGAGAATCAAGCTAAAAAAGCAGAGAAATACACCTTACTCAAGTCAGAATACCGACAGAGCAGTATCGATCTGGCCTATTATAAAATAGCAGATTTCTCGACAGAACTAGAACGGCTTCAGACACAAGAATCCAAAGTCCAAAAAGATGCACAAAATGCACAGCAGAATATCTTGCATGCGGAAAATGAACTCCAATCGCTCCGTCAAACAAATTTAGAGCAGGAAAAAAACCTGTCGGTACAGCAGAAAACGACACAGGAATTCGTAAATAAAATTCGTGGTTACGAATCTGAAAAAAAGATCAAAAACGAAAAGGTTAAAAATCTCCAAGATAAAGAAAATCGTCTAAGCATCGATATTAACAGCGACAAACAACAACTTAATCACGTAGTCTATACCATTAAGCGATTAAATGAAGAGTTATTTGACGAACAAAATAAACTGGACGGATTAAAAAGTAACCTGGAGTCGAATAAATCAGAAGTTGAAGAACTGCGAGGGCAGCAACAATCTGCAAAAGGAAAGCTTGATATTTTTAATAAAAGTAACGCCGATTTGCAAGCGAAGATCTATAAATTGGAAAAAGATCTTGCCGTGTTTACGATACAGAAAGAGGCTCTTTTACAAGAACTAATTCGCAATAGTGAGGATACCGAAGCGAAAGAAAATGAATTACAACAGTTCAATTCCGCTGTTGTAGAGCTGGAAGGTCGTGTAGAAGCACAGCAATTACAGTACGATGCGGCAAATCAACTGGAAGAAGAGCTCCAAGGGCAAATCAGTCAATGTCAAGCAAACTTAGAAGAATTCAAAGCCCAACTTGCCAAAGATCTTCGTCTGGTAGATGCGAAACAAAACGAATATAATCTGACTAAATCTCTCGTTGACAATTTAGAAGGTTTTCCAGACTCCATCCGTTTTTTAAAGAAAAATGCAGGCTGGAAAAAACAACCACCGCTTCTTTCAGATGTATTGTTTTGTCAGGAAGATTACCGAGTGGCTATCGAGAATTATCTCGAGCCCATTATGAACCATTATGTTGTCGATACACAACAGGATGCTGTTCAAGCCATTCAGCTACTAAGCGACGCCGCAAAAGGACGCGCCAATTTCTTTGTTTTAGATGCAATAAAGACGACTCCTACCCCACCTCCTATACCGAATAATAATTTGATGTCGGCCTTGGATGTGATTACAGTAGACGAAAAGTACAGGTCTTTGTGCACCTTACTACTCCAACAGGTTTTCATCCTTAAACATGAACATGAAAAAGAACTGGATGAGAAACTTCCCGAATCAGGACAGGTAATTTTGCAAAAAAACGGACGTTATGCAAAACATCATTTGGGTCTGTCAGGTGGATCTGTAGGACTGTTTGAAGGAAAACGTATTGGCAGAGCTAAAAACCTCGAAGTACTATCCCAAGAGATCAAGACAATCAACCAAGAAATTGTAAAACTTGAAAATAAGATAACGGCCGAAACAGCTCGTCTAGAAACCTTAAGAGGCAATTCCCAGAAAGAGCTGATCAATGAGTTGCGCTTTCAGTTCAACCGGCTCAATAATGAATTAATTACAGTCAAAACAAAGCAAGAGCAATATCAAACTTTCATCAACAACTCCCAAACACGCAAAAAAGATATTGAGGAGAAAATTACAGCGATGGAGTCGAATTTAAAAATTGCTGAGCCCCAAATACAAAACTTACGCTTAGAGAAGGAACAGAGCGTTCTTGAGTTAGCGCTACTTCAAGACCAATTTCATGAAATCTCTGAAATACTCAACGAAAAATCGACTGTATATAATCAAGAGAATATTGCTTACCACCAACAGTTAAACAAAGTTTCTAATATCACCAAAGATCTGGAATTTAGAGAAACACAAAAAGACGACCACGAGATTCGTATCGAAAAAAATAGTGTAGAACTGGTTGAAGTGCAAGCAGCGCTGCGCACCACCATTCCATTTGAGGACGATGAAGATCAAGATCTTATCGCCATGTACGAGCAGAAGATCGCCTTAGAAGATGGACTGAAAGAATTGGAAGACAGTTATTATGCAGATAAGCAAAAAATCAATAACCTAGAAGATTCGTTAACGCAATTACGCCGTTCGAAAGAACAAAGCGATTTCCTTGTTTCCGAAATTAAAGATAAAAAAACAAGTCTTCAAATTGATTTGAATGCGTTAAAAGAACGCCTTTCCGTCGAATTCAACATTGAACTTAAAGACCTAATCGATCGAGAGGATGTACCTCAGCTTGTAGAAGACCAAGCTACACTGGCGGCAAAATGTAGTAAACTCAAAAAACAGCTTGACGAATTCGGTACCATCAACCTGATGGCCAAAGAGGCTTTCGATGAGATGAATGAACGTTATGATTTCATCAATAAAGAGAAAGCAGATTTGATCGAAGCAAAAGGTTCTTTGATGGCAACGATCAAAGAAATCGACGACACCGCTAAAGTTCAGTTCATGTTTACATTCGATGCAGTAAGAAATAATTTTGTCAAAGTATTCCGATCGTTATTTAACGAAGAAGATAGCTGTGATCTGATCTTAACAGACCCAAGCAATCCTTTGGATTCAGATATCGATATTATCGCTAGACCAAAAGGGAAAAGACCATTGTCTATTAATCAGCTATCGGGTGGCGAGAAAACATTGACTTCTACTGCCTTGCTATTCTCACTATATCTTTCCAAGCCAGCGCCATTTTGTATATTCGATGAGGTGGATGCTCCTTTGGACGATACCAACATCGATAAATTCAACAATATTATCCGGGATTTCTCTAAAAACTCACAATTTATAGTGGTCTCGCACAATAAGAAAACAATCGCAAGCACAGATATCATTTATGGAGTTACCATGGTAGAACAAGGTGTATCTCGAGTAGTGGCTGTGGATCTAAGGGAAGTGGCCTGACAACACAAAACAATATCTTAAAACAATGGCCGAGACTATAAATCTCGGCCTTTTTTTTAATCAATCTTCAAATCCCGTACCATCCCTCATCTATTTGAAAGAAGCATAATGCAATACCTAAACATATTCAACAATCCTATCTTGCGGCTATTGATAAATTATAATTAAATAGAAAAGCCCAGAGTGGGGAACTCTGAGCTTTCGTTAGCCATATATTAACCTATTTATGAAAAGTATTTGTAGTAAAAACGATGCTTTTTTCTAATCATTATGTCGACAATATCCGTTTAACATTTTTTAACATTTAGGGCATTCGTATGATAGCTAAAACACTAGCTCTCAAGGATACCGTCGGATTGTTAAAAAAAATAAAGCTCGAAGTGGGGAACTCCGAGCTAACCTAACCAATTATTAACCTAAATTTATGAAAAGTCTAATCTATTTGAACATCCATTTGGTGTTCTGATTAATAAACGTACTGTAGCCATATATTAGTATTACAATACATTAATTTTATTTGAAATTTGACATTTTTTAACAATTCAATAAGTAACTTTAATAAAAACGATCGATTAAATAAATATCCTATGGCAGAATACGATTTAAATGAACTTCAGAAGATCCACGAAAACAAAGATGTTTTAAATTACCTAGAGCAACATGGCATTCTTGAAATAAAAAAGTTCAACGATGTTTACGATTATGAAAAAGAGCTCTATGAACTACAGGTCAAGTTGTTGAAGCTCCAATACGAAATTATTGAAAAAGGAAAGCGGGTACTAATTATTTTTGAAGGTAGGGACGCTGCTGGCAAAGGCGGCACAATAGGCCGCGTAGCCCAATATTTAAATCCTAAAAAGATTCGCATTGTCGCATTACCGAAGCCAACCGAAGAAGAATCCGGACAGTGGTATTTTCAACGCTATATCAAACAGCTTCCTAATGCCGGAGAAATTGTAATTTTTGACAGAAGTTGGTATAACCGTGCTGTAGTTGAACCCATATTTGGATTCTGCACCAAAGAGCAACACGAATTATTTATGAGTCAGGTGCCAGAATTTGAAAAACAATTAATTGACGATGGAATCATTGTCATCAAGTTATTTCTGAGCATCAGCAAAGAAGAGCAGGCCGAAAGGTTAAAAGAGCGTCAGGAAGATATTCTTAAACGATGGAAAATAGGAACGCTCGACCAACAGGCACAGGAAAAATGGGATATTTACACCAATTATATTGGGAACCTCTTTAAGAAAACAGGATCAAAAAAATCACCCTGGTTTGAAATTGTTAAAGACAATAAGAAAAAAGCACGATTGGCGGCTATTAAGCTTATTATCAATACCCTTGTCGGAAGCGAACAGGAGCAAGTAGATTCTTTCGTTAAAAAACACGATTAAAGATTTTCATCCCCACCAAAAAAAATCGTACAACAAAAAGAGAAATCCCATGTTTACTCTTTTTGTTGTACGAATGCAAACTTAATTAAACGAGGACACTACGGTCAATCTTAGGACCTGCCGCGAGAACTGTCTCTGGCATCTCGTTATTAAATTTTTCAAAGTTTGCTATGAATAGTTTCGCCAAGCGTTTTGCCTGCATATCATAAGCCTCATCGTTATTCCATAATCCCCGGGCATCCATGATTTGCTCGGGAACATACGCTCCGCAACTGGTCGGATAATCTAAGCCAAAAATATCGTGTCTATTAAACTGAGATTCTAATAATGAACCATCGATTGCGGCTCGGATTAACGCTCTCGTATAGGCGAGTTTAATTCTTCGCCCTATTCCATAAGGACCTGCAATCCAGCCCGTATTCACTAACCAGACTTTGATATTACGATTCTGTTCAAGTTTTGAACGCAGCAACGCCGCATATTTCGCGGGATGAAGCGGCAAAAATGCCTGTCCAAAGCAAGTTGAAAATGCAGCCATAGGTTCCTTTACTCCCACTTCTGTACCTGCAACCTTAGCTGTATAGCCACTTACAAAATGATAGACAGCCTGGTCGGTAGACAACAATGAAATAGGCGGAAGTACACCAAAGGCATCTGCTGTCAAGAAAAAAATATGAGCCGGCTCATTAGCAATACCGCTTACTTCAGCATTTTCCATGAAGTCTATTGGATAAGACACGCGCGTATTCTCGGTTTTACTGATGTCATTGTAATCAGGTTTATCCTGCTCATCCAAAACCACATTTTCTAGCAGCGAACCAAAACGAATGGCATGATAGATCTCCGGTTCCTTATCGGCTGTTAGACCAACGCATTTTGCATAACAACCTCCTTCAAAATTAAAAACTCCCCGTTCACTCCAACCATGCTCATCGTCCCCAATTAACCGCCTGTTTTTATCAGCAGACAGTGTCGTCTTTCCAGTACCCGAAAGCCCAAAAAACAATGCAGTATCCCCATCTTTAGAAGTATTGGCTGAACAGTGCATAGAAAGGACGTTATGCTCGAATGGTAAAATAAAATTCAATATCGAAAAAATACTCTTTTTAATTTCCCCCGTGTAACCCGTCCCAGCAATCAATACAATTTTCTTCGTAAAATCAATTGCAACAAAATTTTCGTTAAGGATACCATATGCATGCGGTTCTTTAATAAACAAGGTCGGAGCAGCTAAGATAGACCAAGGTGGCCGAACTTCTGGATTCGGCTCCTGACGTAAAAACAAGTTGTTGGCAAATATACTTTGATAAGCTGTCTCTGTTACAACACGGATACCAATTTGATAAATCGGATCGGCACCCGCAGCGCAATCTCTTATGTAGATATTTCGCTCAGCCAAGTGAGAGGCTACCAGCGAAAATAGCGCCTCAAAATGATCCGGAGACATCCGTTGATTGATTTCCCCCCACCAGACGCTGTCTTTAGTTAAAGAATCCTCTACAAGGAAGCGATCCTTTGGCGACCTCCCCGTAAATTTTCCCGTATCAGCGGCAAGCGCTCCTGTATCAGAAAGCCTCCCCTCTTGATTTGCCAAAGCATGTTGAACCAATTCAGAAACGGGTAATTGATAAAATACACGTTTCGTGCTATCAATTTTCAAATATTTCAAATCAGGCGCGTTTCCAATGTTACCCTTTTTCATATTTTTTGTTTGTTTTAAAATGTGCTCAAATTTAAAGGCAATTTTCGCTAAAAACAAAACATAATCATCTAAAAATCAAGCTTATTGTACAAAAAACACAAAACCAAAACACTCACTACCAACCACTTACACAGATAAAATAAATTACATTTTTTAGCATACTTTTTTAGCAACTCAAGTGATGCTAATTAAAAAATATAATTTATTTTTCGTAAATTGTTCCATCCTTTACATATATTAATAAGAGTAAAATTTTGAGCTTAAGCAAACGTTGATTATGCAAAACAGCAAACAATGGTTATACGTACTGGTCAAAAAGTAAATACAAAATAAGAAGATGAAATTATATGCTATAGAAACGGGGTTCTTTAAACTCGATGGTGGTGCTATGTTTGGTGTGGTCCCTAAAAGCATCTGGAATAAAACAAACCCGGCCGATTCAAACAATATGTGTACCTGGGGAAATCGTCTGCTTCTCATCGAGGATAATAATCGATTAATGCTAGTCGACACGGGCCTTGGAGACAAACAAAATGAAAAATTTTTTAGCTATTATTACCTTCATGGTGATGCGACATTAGACAAATCACTAAAAAATATTGGATTTGACAGAAATGACATCACCGATGTTATCCTTACCCACCTACATTTCGATCATTGTGGTGGTGCCATAGCGCGAGAAGGTGATCAACTTGTTCCAGCCTTTAAAAACGCTCATTTTTGGAGTAATGCAGACCATTGGTCTTGGGCAACTAATCCCAACCCCCGGGAGAAGGCTTCTTTTCTAAAAGAGAATATTCTTCCGATACAAGAAAGCGGACAATTAAAGTTTGTTGAAGATGTACAAAATCCGTTCGGAAGCGATATCAGCATGCGCTATGCAAATGGCCACACAGAATCCATGATGTTACCTCAGGTCCAATACAAAGGAAAGACAATGCTGTATATGGCAGATTTACTCCCTTCGGTAGGTCATATACCTATTCCCTACGTGATGGGATATGATGTACGTCCGTTAGTTACTATGGAAGAACGCCATAGCTACTGGAACGAAATAGTAGATAACGAATATATCCTGTTTTTCGAACACGATTCAGTTCACGAATGCTGCACCCTACAACGTACCGAGAAAGGGATACGGGTAAAAGATATCTTTAAGTTGGACGAAATTTGAGGTGTACCTCGGTATAGTAAAAAAGCCATGTAAAAAAACAGGCTACTTTAAAGGAGGGCACTGAAAAAGTC
>NZ_DFOE01000019.1:0-6688 GCF_002376635.1 Sphingobacterium sp. UBA3549
ACAGTTTACTTTACACCCTCCAGAAGACAACGCGTAACACCCGAAACTAAACCGAAACATCCAGATTTGAAACCGCACAAGCACAAACCTGGGGATTCGAAGTAAAAGAATAATGGATTCAACTGCTTTGAAGCTGAATCCATTACTTCTAGACCGCAATATTTATAGATCTTCGAAAGAGCACAATAGTGTAAATTCCTTTGACTACGGCATAAGAGGTTCTATTCCAAAGTAAAATCTATAATTTCTTGTTTCTATACTACAGCCATTGGTGATCACACAATGTAGAACAAGCCAACCACCTGATCCTTTAGAACTGACTTGCACATAATTCCCATCTGCAGTCCAAGATACGATCGGACTCCCAGCTGATTTAGAAACTAAAGACCAAGAATAACTCGTTTGACCTGCCGATTCATAATTATAAAGGTTCATACTGCCCTCGTATTTCATGTTGCCAGTCCCTTGCAGCACTTTAAATGTTTCGTAATCATAAGCTTCTAAATGATCTAAGTTTTCAAATCCTATTACCGTACTGCCCCCTATCATTATGTTTTTATCATATATTCTTCCATCTACAGTCGATCTCAATTTGACAGTACCATTTGCTGCACCAATCCGAGTTACTTTCCACTGATTGTTGCCCAATGCCGTAAGTGTCGCAACGTTAATCGCATTTTCAAGCGTTACTGTACCTGGGTTGACAATAGTATAAATATCTTCGGCACATGTCTGCGCTGGGCCTGTAATAATAGAAGTAAAATATACATCTATTTTAGACATTTCACCCCATTCGGAACAATTCGATGCTTTTCCTGCTACCATGATCGACCTCAGCTGCGTATCATTTATACTTAAATTGATTGATGGTGCTGTTGTGATAGTTTGAATCCCGGTATTTGTTGTCCACAAAAATGAAGTGGTAGGAAAATTCGCGTTTACAATATTAGCTGTGTAAGTTTTGGTTCCTGTAAAATTACCCGGGATTTCCTTATCGCCACTGATATTGTATCGAGATGCTGTCTTGACTTTAACATCCAAATCTTTATAGGTGGATCCACCTGGCGTCCCACCGATTCCAAAAGTTTCGTACTGAACACGAAGCCTCCATTTACCCTCATCGGTTATATTTCTATTCCATCTAACAACTACCGTATTTGTATTTTGGCTTAAAATCGTCCCGTCCACCGCAGACCATAAAAAATAGTTATTAAATGAAGCTCCACTGAATGAATATTGGTAGTTAACTTCTGGACAAGGATTCGCTTCGCCTGATATAATTTGCCCCATTAGCTTATTTGAACAAAGGACAAATAAGAATAATACTATAAGATTTATTTTAGTTTTCATTTTTCAATTAATTTAGGTGACCACTCTTCAAATTCTCCATCTTTTACATCTTTTGAAAAGATTTTATGCATATAAATCTTCCCATACTCTCTCAATGTAATCTCTTGACTACTATAAGATCTTTTACCGGATTCTGCATCCAAAATCACAGCAATTAAATACTTTCCGGGACGATAATCTTGCAGTTGAATTCCTGAGCTTTTAGTGATATTCTCGGTTTTCACTTCGGTATTTGTTTTCGTATCCAGTGCTATCCCTTCAAGTGCCTTATCCACATCTTTTATGACAAGTGTCTTATCATCACTCGGCCACATAATAATTGTCGCATCAACCGGCGATACATAAAATTTTTGCCAGGGATTATATTTAATTGCACTGGTCCGAACGTGAACAACAGACATTTTCTCGGGAATCCCCATAAATGGATTTTGAGGTTGTTGATATAAACTATCTAAACCAATGCTTTCTTCCGGAATAAAGGGCTCATTTTCCCTTTTTGAACAACCTGATAAGATTGAAATTAAAATTGGAAGTAATAAAAATTTACTTTTCATGTTATTTATAATTAATGATTAAACGCTTTTAACTTATCACCAAAACAAAATATGTTAGTGATCAAATGACATTCTATCTTTTAATAAATTCCTTTCTAATGCCAGAATTTCGCTTATGGACAGGTTACATTTATCTGTCAAGCTTTTTTAATTAAATTGTGTTTTGCCATATTTCTTTTCCTTTTGAGTATATAGCAAAAGTAGGCGGACCTAAACCGGCATCTGAGGAAAAGAAGTGTTATGTAAGCGGTATCTGGGAGATACCGAAAAGTCGGGGGTTGTCCATCATAATACTATAAGGGAAACAGCGAAATTTGCAGAATACTCCTAATAAGATCTGCCCCAAATAATTTGGTATGATGAACTATTACAGTTATATTAGTATAGCCGGTTAAATAAATAGCATTTAGCCAAGCGTCCTAATTTAATTGGGGCGCTTTATTGTTTTTTAGCCCCTGTATAAATTCAATACAATACATGTCTAAGCCTGTTAGCCGATCATTTTTGGATTTTTGAAGAAAAGGGCAGTCTTATCGGATTAAATAGAACTGAATCGATATGGATCATTTAGAATCGATACCGTTATGGACATTAGTAGCTAACGTCAAACAGAAAATTAGTTATGGTCAAGGGAAACTGCAAACTCGCTATGGCACGAAACAGTTTAGCCCCGGTACCAAAGTGTATATTATCGATTGGTATGCTGGGATGTGCCAAGATATTACCGTAATCGGCTTGTCCAGAGATACGAAAAAATTAATTACCATTGTTATACGGGCCGAATGGATCGAAAACCTACGCGTCAAGTTATGCTACAACCCTAAAGTCTGCTCAAAAATAAAGGCCTACTTTGATAAGGAGGAAACTGGAATGCAATCGTATACAGAGAAATTTGTAAATAATATGTTTATCGGTATACCTCAATGGAATGAACCCCGGCCTTAGCACTGGTTTATTCTTTCACCTGAGATACCCATTTCGGAGCACGATCAATAGTCTGTCTAAGGTATAAATTCAATTGTGCAACATGATGCTGAATATGCCGCATATTATACAATAGAATCTCAAGGCAAGAAAAGTTTTTAGATTCGTTGATCCAACGTGCATTCATTCTGTTCGGTGTAAACTCTCTTATATGCTTTCTAGCTTTCTGTCTACAGTGCTCCAAATAAGCAATAATTTCTGATCTGGTATATGTCCGGTCAGGTTTTTTGCCCGTCGGATCAAATTCTGAAAATGTAAACGGTTTTGGTGGCTCAAATTTATTGGGTTCTACAGATAAATAATAATCTGTCCAAAAGAGACAGTGGAAAGACAGATACCAAAAACCTAATGCGCTGTCCCAATGTTCATCGGGACACATATGGATCGCATTTTCAAGCATGTCTAAACTAGCGCCAAACTGGCTCCAAAGTGCGTCTTTTATCATAATTGAATCTTCATATTTTAATATTTCTCCTCAACTATTATCTTCACTTATGTATGTTCCTAAATTGATTTAATTGTTTGTTCGTATTGCCGCCCTACTCAAAACAGATAACTATATTTTTGGGATTGATACTTGCTTAAGCATCTCCGATGCTTGGCTATAAAGAGATATATTTTCCTGTCGAATTTCAAAATCTTGTGCGATGCACTCAAACATATTGTCGTGGAAAGTTAATATATAGTGCTTATACGTTTTCCATCTTTCTTCATTATAATACGAGTGGACCTTTTCTATTTCCTGTTGAGACTTAATAAAATCGGAGTTCCTAAGTTCGTAGAAAGAACTTGATTCCATACCAAGCTTACCATAAGGATGACCATGTAATGTCTCATTTCCCGGCATGCCAAAAGTATATTTTATACACATTTTAAACTTTAATGCGATAATTCCTTGTTCGTAATTTATGTTACTTTCAGTCGGCTGAAGTGCATACATATTTGAATTTTGTGCATAAAATGCAATAAACAACTCATTATCATTTGACAAAATTGTTGGCGATGGCGCCCCGTAATCTATTTCAAATAGATCTTTTATTTCAATTAATTCCATTTCCCAAAATATATTCTGGAGGTATAGGGGTCAGATAACCACATTCCGCCCACGGTATTCCACCTAGATTTTCTCGATTTATCAGCTATTACTATATAAAATTAGTATTATAAAAAATTATATCCATGTTTTGACAAAGAATAACTATCAAATCTAAATATATGGCAAAGAGTTTATTTCACTTACTGATACCATAACGAATTAAATTACTGAATCATTGGCCGAGCCCGCTTATTTCTAGTTATTTACAATAGTATTTGTTCAAGTAAGATAAGATGAGCTGACAACCGTTTTCTAAGTTCTGATTCGTTAATATTAAATTGATCCCTTAAGTCATATAATTCGTCGGGAACATATTCATCTACATCCAAGAACAACGTATCCAAAATTCGGTAGGCCTTATAATTATATGACCTTTTATGAAATTGACGAGGACCTGGACTATTTGAAATATAACAATTCAACCCTATTTAATAACGGACTTACCCTTGAAAATTCAAAAGAATTCATCTTAGAGGAAATGAAAATCTTCGTCGAAATGGAAAGCTTAAATATCCCCCGCGAACAACGTGAAAAATGCTATTGCGAGACTTGTAAAAACCTTACTAGCCCAATAATGAAAAATAAATTTCAGCTTAAAAAGCCATTTAAATATACAGCTTTGGCATGTGAAATATGTGGTTCAGATAAGCTTAAATACAGCAGCAATCATGATGTTAAAAGGAGAATAATAGAACAGTCGAAAAAAAAATAAGGTTGCGAATCCTTTTGGACTGGAAGGTGCTATTCATCCGCTACTTTTTTATAACAATTTTGATTTGGGATATCAGCAGAAAAATGACCAACACAAAATTCTATCCTACCGCTATTTACACCTATATATCCAATTCCATTACTTATTGTATCATTTAAAAGTTCAGGAAACTTTACTAAATCTCTATCCAAATTAAAAAAATAAGGTGGTTCAAAGACTATTAAATCGTGATCTACTTTCCACTTTCCTTTAGTTTTCAACACCAGCTTTTTATTCCTATCATACACCCTGCGATAATATATATTATTAGTCCCTAGCTGAATAGTATCATAGGTGTTTGTATAGTTATCAGGGCTGTAAGTTCCTATCATTTCCCCACTATAGTAACTACAAGAGACTAGTACGATAATGAAATAAAGAAAAATTGCTGCTTTCATATTTAATGATTTACCAATGAGGTCATAAATATAAACCTGATAAATGAATTTAGCAAATTGCATTATGGAAAAGAAAACATTTTGACATCACCTGTTAAATCATTCGCGCCATTTTATGAAAGTATACTTCTTAGTTCCATTTCTATTCTAAATTCAATCTTTGGAAATTTCTTAGTCTAAAAAGATGAGCCTGGCGATAACTGTCTTTCATATACAGATTTAAAATAATTATGACAGAATTATTGCCGTGGGGAAATCTTAGTTTCATCAATAATAAGATGTAGTTATGCCGAGCTAACAAGCTCAAATCAGGAAATGATAAAACATGTAGTATAAGAATCTCGCGTTATTAAAAAAATAAATAATACTGGAGCCCATGCCCATCATAATATGAGAATTGATATGGATCATTTAGAATCGATACCCTATAAACATTGGCCCATGTATTACTATTTTTTTTAGTATATTTACTCGCTTAAAATAAAATCTGTAATAGCCAATTATTCCGTCTATTTTTTTCAAACTGACGAAGAATAACTATCAAATCTAAATGTATGGCAAAGAATAAAAAGATTAATGTACAGGGAAAGGAAATAACAATCATCCTCGACAATGGAAAAGAGTTTATTTCACTTACTGATATGCTAAAAGCTAAAGATGGAGACTTTTTCATTTCTGACTGGCTTCGAAACAGAAACACAGTTGAATATCTGGGTATTTGGGAAAGCATTTATAACCCTCTTTTTAATTATGGCGAATTCGCCATAATTAAAAGTCAAGCCGGACTTAACAGTTATAAAATCAGTGTTAAAGATTGGGTTAAGAAGACAAATGCTATCGGCTTAAAAGCGACCGCAGGAAGATATGGGGGGACATATGCGCATCCTGATATAGCTTTTGAATTCGGCATGTGGATTAGCCCACATTTTAAAATTTACTTAATCAAAGAATTTCAGCGTCTAAAAGATGAAGAAAATGATCGTTTGAAATTGAACTGGGATTTACAAAGGACACTAGCCAAAGTAAATTATCACATCCATACTGATGCAATAAAGGAAAACCTCATTCCAGCAGAAATTACCAAGCAGCAAGCGAATTTCGTTTATGCGAGCGAAGCCGATATATTGAATGTCGCACTATTTGGTATGACAGCCAAACAATGGAGAGATATTAATCCTAACAAAAAGGGCAATATTCGAGACTACACAATTATAGAACAGTTGGTCGTGCTAAGCAACATGGAAAGTATAAACGCGTTATTAATTCAACAAGGAGTACCACAAAATGAACGGCTTATGCAACTGAATAAAGTAGCAGTAACACAAATGAAGTCGCTCGTAGAAAATAAATCCGTTAAAAAATTGAAATAGAATTCACGTATTTTTAGAGAAAGGTTCTACAATTATTAAAACTTGTCCATACTTTAAAAAAAATAGCTTCATCCCCAAATAAAGCAAACATATCTGTCGCAATTCTGAGAATTCATTTAAACAAGTTTTTCAATCCAAAGAAATCCCCTATCTAGCTGTCCATTGGAGGGTGTAAAGTAAACTGT
>NZ_DFOE01000016.1:0-76960 GCF_002376635.1 Sphingobacterium sp. UBA3549
ACAGTTCAGTTTACACTACCAATTCTGGGCGGAAAGGATTTATAAGGGATCATTAATGGATGATTTTTCCGTGTTTCATTGATATTGTAATTTTTAACATTCCTTTTTAACTCACTGTAATACGGCTATAAAAATTATTTATAAAATAACCTTTATACGTACCAAAACATTTTAGATCGTTTGATGTTATTTGGAAGATTACAAACGACCCTATTATGAAAATAGTCCTTTCATCGATTTCTCTGATTTTTTTTTCATTAGCGCTGTTGACAAGTTGTTCATCCTTAATCAATACTGTTCAGGTACAGACCTTGACTAAGAATTATTGCATGCCAAATGTTACCTATCAATCCATTCCAGTGCAACAAATTTCTAATTCTGATAGTCTACAACTTGTAAAGCATTTCTCTCCACATAATTTTGTTCTGATTAAATACCTCAACCTATCACGCTCAAGTACTAGATTATGTAAATAGTGATGATGATTCTGCAAGAAAACTTGTTGCCAAACAGATGATGACTGAAAAATATATGTTGTTTGAGTCCGAATTGAATGCCATTGCAGCGGAACTTGATTGTAATGGCGAACGTATTGATAAGCTCGCGAACTACATAGATGGTCTTAATGCAAAGAGTCAGACTCGACTTACCGTAGCTTCCATCCTTTTAGGTGCAGTTACGGCTGTAACCGCAACGACAGTAAACAACAAGGAGCTCAATAATGGACTTAGCATTGCAGGAGGTCTGGGTACAGCTGCCTTAGGATTTATGACATTAAATCCTAAAGGGAAAAAGATCCGGATGACCCTGCAGCGTAATATGCTCGAAAGTATATGGTATCAAAATAATAACGCACAGATTTATCCAAGTTCCATTTGGGGCATTATATCTGAGAAGAATTTTAGTAATTCTAAAAATCTCTCTTTAATCGAGACAACTCGCCAACGTTGGTTGCAGTATGGCCTGGATGATCAGCAGGAAAGTTCATTGGAGGAACTCTACTTTAGAGATGGCGGGGTGTTTGCAGCTGAGGAGCTTCATGATCTGGCGAATATGCACAATGAACTGCAGGCGACCATTCGATCAATTCAACAGGATATACGAAGTCTTATGCTAAGCATAACGTCGCTAAATTAATTTTTATTAATTTTATATCGAAATATTCATTCAACACGATTATAGAATGTGCTCATCTACTATATTTATTTTTTTTAAATTTTTAAAATTTCGGTTCTTTGCTCAGCCTCGTCCTAATCGTGACGCAGTGAAATTAAGCAGCCGTTAGACAATAGTATATGATGTTATTTTGAGGAAAGCCTAATGAAAATATTCTGGAAAATCGTTCAATGGTTGGTGCTTGCGGGATTTGTTGCTGTTGTCGTTTTTATAATGAATAGCTATCGCTATCTAATCTATGCCTTTATAATTACTTCGTTGTTCTATTTTCTATTAAGAGATGTAATTGCCCGCAAATTAAGCAATTCAGACATTAATAGGAAGGTGCGGTATGAGATCAACGGAAAGCCCGTTAGCATGTCAATGAGCAAGCTCAGTGCCTTTGTCACTTTGTTATTCATTATTTATGCCCTAATCGTAACGGTCTTTGCAGTAAGTCCGTATTTGGATCGGAAAGAATTTAGGATGACTCATCCAAGTTGGACTGCAGTAACCCCAGTCATTCGAGATCTAACAAGTAATATACAACGTGGGAGGACCAAATACGTTTATATCGATTTGGAATACCAATTTACTGCAAACGGTAGCTCGTATGAACAAAAAGTTAAAAAGGCTGAAAAGCGATTTTCATATTTTCCAATTTGGGGTGATCGGAGTTTTGAAAATATGCGTGTGGAATTGTTAAATAGGGCGAATCAGAAAGATAAAGCAAAAGAAACTTTATTGTTTTATGACCCACACAACCCCAATCAGCAGCGTTTTTTTTTAGCAAACGATGCCTTTTACCCACAGGGCGCATGGCTGTACGATCTGTTGTTTGTATTCTCGATTATACTGTTAATCATTATATGTATTTCGATGGCTTTTAGCTTAAAAAAATAATTTCGGCATGAAAAAGACCACCAGGGGAAATGTAGTTCTCTAATTTATATTAAATATTAACACCGAAAAGATAACCTACACCGGCAGAAAGGGCCATAGCTATTGTTCCCCAGACTGTTATGCGTATTATCGCTTTCTTTATACTTGACCCGCCCGTTTTAGCAGCTATAGCACCCAAAAGGATCAAAAAGAAGATTGTAAATCCATAAAGCCAATATTCCATTCCAGTAACGGGGGCAAAAAGAATAACCAATAAAGGCAAAATACCTCCAACTGTAAACGAAGCTCCTGATGCAAGTGCAGCCTGTATGGGCTTTGCCTGACTAATTTCATTTATGCCAAGTTCGTCTCGGATATGCGTAGCCAATGCATCTTTTTCTGTAAGTTCAATCGCAACCTGCATGGCAGTTTCTTTTTTTAATCCGCGCCGCTCGTAGATCTGGGCAAGAATCTGCAACTCCTCTTCAGGCATTTCCTGCAACTCTTTTTTTTCTCGCTCGATGTCGGCCATCTCGGTATCTGTCTGCGAGCTTACCGACACATATTCACCTGCGGCCATTGATAAAGCACCCGCAACAAGCCCAGCAACTGTTGCCAGTACAATCGGATCTCGCGCAACACTGGCGGTAGCTACACCAATGGCCAAACTGGAAATAGAAATAATACCATCATTAGCACCTAGAACAGCAGCCCTGAGCCAGTTACTACGGTGGATGTAATGATTGTCGAGATAATTATCAATTGTTATCATACATTATTATATTGGATGCCCAGCTCCATTTTAGCTTTCCGGTTCAATAATTGGATCTATTTCTTATAAAGATACTGAATTAAAAACACTCAATTGTATTTTCGGTCAACATTTAAAACAGTAATGAGCCAACCATTTTATAGTATTCGATGTTATTAGACAGGCATACGTGTTAGAATTATTTTCTCAAACAGGTATTCGTAAAGTAAGGTAAAAATAAAGTCACGATATATGTATTTCAATATTATATTTTGCACAACATAATTTTATTTGTAAATTTGATTTACAAATCGAGGTTTTAAACAAAGTAAAAATCACTAAATATAAAAAACATGAAAGTACTATTTGTAGTTACCTCCCATGATGATTTGGGAAATACAGGACATAAAACAGGATTTTGGGTGGAAGAATTTGCTGCACCTTATTATTCTTTTAAGGATGCTGGGTTTGAAATAACTGTGGCCACTCCAAAGGGCGGACAAGCTCCAGTCGATCCAAATAGTGAGGTTCCGGATGCGCAGACAGCGGCTACCGAGCGATACTATAAAGATAAGGAAGTACAGGGCATTATTGCGAATACACAAAAATTGAGTGACCAAAAAGCTGGCGATTTTGATGCTGTATTTTATCCTGGAGGTCATGGACCGCTTTGGGATTTGGCAAACGATAGCGATTCTCAACAGTTGATTCTTGATTTTTACAATAGCAAAAAACCTGTAGGAGCAGTTTGTCACGCTCCTGGAGTATTTAAAAATGTAAAATTCGAGAATGGTGAACCATTTGTTAAAGGTAAAAACGTAACTGGGTTTTCTAATAGCGAAGAAGCTGCTGTTAAACTGACAGAGGTTGTGCCGTTTCTTGTAGAAGATGAGTTGAAAAAATCGGGCGGTCATTATACCAAAACAGATGACTGGGGTGTGCATGTAGTGGAAGATGGTCTTCTTATCACTGGACAGAATCCAGCATCGTCAGAAGCTGTGGCGGAGAAATTAATTACACTCCTTAAAAGATAATTTATAGACTATGTAAAAGGCAGTTTGTACTGCCTTTTATAATTTAACGGCAGCGCGCAACTGCTTACTATTCGTAAGGACAATATGCACGCACTACACCTATGCCGGACAAAGATTTTGAAGCTGCACAAAATAATAATAAAATGAAAACTGAAATTCAAAAGAAGATAAAAGACGTATTTGAAAAACAAAAAGACTTTTTCAGAACGCAGACTACGAAAGAAATTACGTTTCGCAAAATGCAATTGCAAAATTTCCGTAAGGTATTTACGAGTTATACTGACGCAATCTGTGAGGCTTTGAATATCGATCTTGGGAAAAGCAGGGTAGAAGCGGAATATGCCGAAATTCAGATAGTACTCAATGAGCTTGACGATATGATCCAAAATATGGAAGAATGGGTAAAACCGACCTTTGTCAAATCAAAACCGCATACCTCAGGAGCTGAAGTCATTAGCAAGTATATTTACGAGCCCTACGGTGTGAATTACATCATCGGTCCGTTCAACTATCCGGTTCAGTTGACTTTCAGTCCGCTCATTGGCGCCCTTATGGCGGGAAACACAGCTATTATAAAACCATCTGAAAACACACCACATGTTGCAAAGGTAATTGAAGAGATTGTGAAAGAAGCGTTTGATGAAAAATATGTTGCCGTATTTCAAGGCTCCATCGAAGAAAATAGCTTCTTATTGACTCTACCTTTTGATTATATCTTTTTTACGGGAAGTCCAAAGGTCGGTAAAATCATCATGAAAGCTGCCGCTGAGCAGCTCATACCGCTTACATTAGAGTTAGGTGGGAAATCTCCAACGATCGTTCATCACGATGCTAATCTAGAGAAAGCTGTTCAGCGTATTTCTTCAGGAAAATGGATCAATTGCGGGCAGACCTGTGTAGCGCCCGATTACATCTATGTACATGAATCCGTCAAAGATGCGTTTATAGACCATTTTAAGTCTTATTTAAAAACAACTTACGAAGATAAATCATTAGGGAAAATTGGAAAGATCGTAAGTCAGCATCAAATCAAAAATCTAGCTTCTTATCTTGATGCGGCACCTGAAAAAGTAATCTATGGAGGGAATTACGATCTTGATACACGTCATTTCGAAGCTACACTAATGACGGATATAAATTGGGATGATGCTGTGATGCAACAGGAAATATTTGGGCCAATACTGCCTATCCTGACTTACATTGATATTGACGAATCAATAAATGAAATTAACTCCAGACCAAAGCCTTTGGCACTCTATGTATTTTCGGAAGACCAAAAATTTGCGGAGGATGTGATCGCTAGAACAACAAGCGGTGATGCCGAAATTAACAGTACATTGATCCACGTCGGTTCGCATTATCTTCCTTTCGGTGGAGTCGGCACCTCGGGAATGGGTAAATACCATGGTAGATTCAGCCTGGAGAATTTCAGTCATCAGCGATCAATTCTCCAAGTTAAGTAAGTTATAAATATGGAATTTTACATGAACAACTTATCCATGAATAATGTTGATTGCATGCTTGAATAACATCGACTGCAAAATTCTTTAAAAAAATCCCTCACGCAGTATAACAGTTGCACAATTTTTGTTTAACTAAATTGAACTATTTGATCATATCTTAGGTTAGTTACTTAAGGCATTTTGCTCAGTCAATTTATTGGGTTCCTTAAAAGAAAATATGAAAACTGTTTTTATTCTAGAAGATGAGGTTGGTATACAGGAAGTGCTTGAACTTCTTTTATCATCACAAAATTATAACGTAGTAACCTTTTCAACCGTAAAGGAGTTTAACTGTAGGGAGATGGATATTCAGCCGGATTTATTTATGCTTGACGTGATGTTGCCTGATGGGCTCGGAACCGAGGTGTGCCGAGAACTTAAATGCGACCCAATAACATCCAATGTACCGGTATTATTGATGAGCGCCCACGCTAAAATTATGAAAACGGACGATCCACATAGCGCTGATGATTTTATGAGCAAACCATTTGACATCAACGATGTTATTTCAAAGGTTGATAAGTTGACCGCACTCCAGGCATAAGACTGACTGAAGATTATAATGCTATTGCGCTTAATAGGGGAGTGGAAGGCTGAAGGAAAAGACGGTACCTTCATTCTGAACACTCTCTACGCGTATAGTTCCATCATGAAGTTCTACTATTTCTTTACATAGATAGAGTCCGATACCCAGGCCCGCAGTTCCACCAGTGCTAATTTCCTTCACCCGATAATAACGTTCAAATATTCGTTCCTGATCATCCAATGGAATGCCTTTTCCATGATCCCGAATACTGATATTGATATTTTTACCATCCACAACATAATCTGTAATTATCGTCGACCCCACAGCAGAATATTTTATGGCATTGCCAATCAGGTTATGGATCACCTGTGCTATCTTTTCTCGGTCCGCATATATATCCACAGCCCCAGAAGATTTAAAAATAAAATTATGGGTTTTGGCTGTAACGCGAATCTCTTCTTCAATTTCTGAAAACAACAATTTAAAATCAAAAGCTCTTTTATCCATATACATCATACCCGATTCTAATCGCGACACGTTGAGAAAGCCATTAATCATACTGGTCATATAGTCAACTTGCTTTATAGATTTCCCAAGCATATTTTGCGGCGCAGCCTCTTTTGTATGAAAGTCCATCTGCTGTAACATTTGAAGATAGGCCTTAAGCGATGTTAGAGGTGTCTTTAGCTCATGACTGACCATGCCCATGAAATCGTCCTTCCGCTGTTCCTCTTTTTTTTGCTCTGTAATATCTCTAAGCGTACCGTTGAGACTCAATGGAATACCATTTTGATCATAGAACACTCTTCCATTTGCTTGAAGAAGCCTTATTTTTTTATCAACCTTATTTTTAATCTTATATTCTACAAAATAATAGCCATCCGAATCTGTACTAACGGCGTATTGAATTGCAGCAATCACGCGATCTCTATCCTCTGGTAAAATCACCGATAAAGCCTGGTTGAGGTCCACATTTTCATTTGTTGAGAGGCCAAACCACGTCTTGAGCATTGAATTTCCAGAAAAATGGTTTGTGGCGATCTGATAGTAGAAAGTCGCGAGCTCACCCGCTTCTATCGCCAGCGCGAGCATCTGCTGATTATTCTCATTCCGTCTTCTTTCCAAAACCTGTTGAGTAATTTCTTCGAGGATAATAAGCACACCTGAAATATCGCCATCTTCTGAAAATATAGGCTGATAAACGGAATTTACGATCGCTTCTCTCAAGCCGTCTTTGTGGCGCAGTTTCACCGTGAATTCCGTATTAATTTTAGGTTGTCCGGTTTTGTAAACCTGCTTAATCCAATCGTTTACGGGTTGCCCCTGAAGCTCCGGACGCGCACTTTCATGCGGAAGTCCGATTATTTCTGACTCTTTGCGCCCCCAAATCTTGAGAATAGCGGGATTGGCAATTTCAATGAGATGTTCGGGACCATTTAACATGGCAATACCCACAGGCGCCTGCTCTATGATTGCTCGGATATACTCCCGACTATCTGCAAGCTGCTTTATATAGCTATTGAGTTCTTCATTAGTAGCAGTAAGTTCCTCAAGTGTAGCAGCCATCTCCTCATTGAGTGCCTGCTCTATTTCTTCTTTCTGCTTTATCTGCCGCAAAAACTCCCGGCGTGAGGTTACTTCGAGTGCGGTATTTAAGATACACCATGTTTTCTGATCTTGGTCAACGAGCGCTCTATATTCGTAATCAAAATAATCCAGTGTTTCCTTTCCGTTTTTGATCAATACGGCAGGCGCCTCAGATACAGCATACGTTTTTCCGGTATGCCACACTTCTTGTAGAAGTTTTAGAAACGGCTGTCCTTCGAGTTCGGGAATAGCTTCCATTAAAGGTTTGCCGATAACAGAAGATTCTTTGCCCCAGAGTGCCAACATACCGGCATTCGCAAAGCGGATAATCATATTTTCGCCGGAATATATAGCGGTAGGTGCAGGGGAGGAAGCTAAAGCCTGAATAATTAATTCAGCACTAAAGGAATTATCAAATGGGCCTTCGGTTGGGGAGTTCATACACCAGCAAAAGTATGGAAAAGATAATTTATATCCATGTATAATCGTACTAAAATGCGCTCTATATTTTGTCAAGAAACTTAATAATAGCTATCGTCCGAATTTTCTGATTTTATCGTATCGGTCTATCTAGATTGCGCATTTTTGATCGATAACATTTAATGCGATATTTCCGATTTCTTCAAAATGAGACTAAGTTCCTTTATTTTCTTTGATAGAGTTTGCCTTTCAGTATTGGATTTGATTAGGTTAATGGCCTGTTTGTAATGTTCAATAGCTCTTTCAATGTTCACGTTGGAATACAGGTAA
This sequence comes from Sphingobacterium sp. UBA3549, assembly GCF_002376635.1. Lineage (NCBI taxonomy): Bacteria > Pseudomonadati > Bacteroidota > Sphingobacteriia > Sphingobacteriales > Sphingobacteriaceae > Sphingobacterium > Sphingobacterium sp. UBA3549. Next base: position 8,188 of record NZ_DFOE01000016.1, read on the forward strand.
CCTAACAATTCATGATAATAATTGCTTTCAACTAAATTTAACCTTTTGGCTACAGCAATGGCCTCTTCGTTGCCATAAACTTTGGCAAAAGCAAACGTTCGGTTTAGTGCTGTGATTGGTGAATATTCAATTAAAATAAGTTGGTTATAAAGCTTTAAAATGTAATGCCATTTGTTTTTATCGGTCGTTGTAGTATGCCAATAAGCAATTCCCGCTTCGAGATGATATTTTGAAAGTTCGTTACCTGTTGTTGCATTTATCAGATAATAATTTCCTCTTTCAATAAGTGATTTATCCCACAGACTTTTATCTTGCTCGTCAAATAAAACAGCCTCGTTTTTATCATTTGTGCGCGCCATAAGCCGTGAACTTTGAAAACACATAAGAGCCAATAAAGCATTGCATTCAGGTGTGTTTGTCAATGGATTCTCCGTCAATAACAATGTGAGTCGCGTTGCTTCCGAACAGAGATCTATTTTGATTTGCTGTTTGTCTGATTTAGAAAAATAGCCTTCGCTAAACAACAAATACAATGTTCTTAAAACCATGTCCAATCGTAAGCAAATATCGGTTTTTGTTAAACTTTTAATTTGAAAATTATCTTTTCGAAGATTTGCCCTTCCTCTTTGTAGTCTCTTCTTAATGGTTTCTGATTTTGTCAAAAACGCATTTGCAATTTCTTCAATGCTAAAACCGCAAAGAATCTGAAGTGCCAGGCAAATTTGGCTTTCATCTGAGTTTACAGGATTACACACCGCAAAAATCATCGCTAATTGACTATCGGAAACCATCTGTGAATCAAATTCGAAATTGGGTTCAACTTGAAAGTCAGGCTGTATTTCGTTTTTAATTTTTATTTCAAAAACCAATAATTTCTTGAAGTAGTCTTTGGTTTTATTCTTCGCAACCACATAGAGCCAGGCCCTTGGATTTTCGGGTATTCCGTTGACGGCCCAATGTTGCGAAGCTTTTAAAAATGTATCGCTGACAATATCTTCTGCAATTTCAATATGCTTTAAACCAAAACTACGACATAAAACCGCCGTCATTTTTGTATACTCCAGGCGAAATAAATGAGGTAGAAGCTCCATGGTATAGAATTTTGTTACACACTCCATTAAAATATACAAAACTTTCCAACAAAAATGCTGTTGGAAAGTTTGCTTGGATTTCTCTAATCACGTTTTACAACTTCTCGAACTTCAATGCTTCCACCCACTTGGGTAAAAATTGGATTGTCTTTCGCTATTTCTACCGCTTCGTCAATGTTATCTGCTTTCACAACAATATAACCGCTGATAAATTCTTTAATTTCTGTATAAGCCCCATCTGTTATCACATTGTTGGGCTTCACCGTTTTCGCACTTCCCTCAAATGGTAAAAGTGTGTTGCCCTTATCCACCAATTTGTTTTGTGATGCAATTCCAGCTAACCAATTCATAGGTTCCTGCATTTGTTCAGGAGAAGGTTTGAAGTCTGAAATGTCCTTTAATCTAAAAATTAATGCAAATTCTTTCATATATTTAAAGTTTTTATTATTTGCAGTTAAGACGATCGATTGACTAAAATAGGGACAATCTTGTGCTGATTTTAATACTAGAATATCAAAAAAAGCGCTTATAGCCAAGTTTACTTATCTCTTTGTAACCGCATTGTCAAATACAGTGCTATTCACAATAAGGACTTAAAAATTCCGGTGAAAGATTGATTTGATCATGAAACCGTGCTATAAAATAGGCAAAAAAAAGCAGATAACATACCTGCTACCTGCTGAACTTAATTTAACGAAGTGTTTAAGCTTCTACTTAATTATGCGATGCGCACATTAACTGCGTTAATGCCTTTTTTTCCATTTTCGAGATCAAATGTTACGGCGTCATTTTGACGTACATCATTCAGTAGACCTGATGAGTGGACGAAAATATCCTGACCTCCATTTGATGGTGTAATAAAACCAAAACCTTTAGTTTCATTGAAAAATTTTACTGTTCCTTGTTGCATTATATTTATTATTAAATTATATTTTACCCAAATTCTCCCTGCGTCTGCGAGTACTTAATATATAGCGCTAGGCATAAAGCAGTTAAATCAAATTGTAAACAAAAAATGAGGATGGTATTTTAATCGTATTGAAAATATCAATTTGAAGAAAGGAACTTTACCTGATCTGCTGATAACAAAAACTAGCGGCTGAAAAAGCGAAGACTGATAAGATGGAGTAAACTCAAAAGTTCAGAAGAAGCGATGGCAGAAGCCTGATTATTTCACTAAGGTACACAATGGTTTTAATAAAAACAAGTTATTTGTCTAAAAATATTTTCCTTGAACTATGGTCGTAACACTACTTCCCTAATATCTTTTTCCGATGATTCACACCCCAGTTGTGTAGCTCTTCAATGACTTTTTGTAACGTAAAGACATAATCAGTGGCCGTATATTCTACCAGCACTTGCGACTCATCATAAACGGTACGTTTGACGAGCTGGTGTTCTTCCAGATCTTTTAGTTCTTTAGCAAGTACCTTTGAAGAAATTTTCGGAATACTTCTTTCTATTTCTCTAAAACGTTTGTGGCCACTCATAATGGAAATAATGATGAGGATTTTCCATTTCCCGCTGATAACGTCAAGGGTGTCACGAACGGTTAGCATTCTCGCCATACAGTCGGATTCGGTGCTTTTTGGAAATTGATCTTTCATTTTACTTACTTTAAGGTAACTGCTTACTTTAGGGTAACTGCTTACAAAATGTAAGCAAATGTACGTATTTTTGATTTATAAAAATCTATTTCAACAATTAAAGTAAATTAAAAATGACAAAACAGAATGATTTTTCCCAGAATCCAGATGCAAGAACAAAACGTAGCTATTGGATCATCACCGGTATTACCATGGCGTTAATCATCCTGCCATCCTACTTCGCGCCACGAGAATACCTCATCCAGACGACGAAAAACTTGCAGTTTCCAGATTATTTCCCACTTGAACTGGATATCTTAAAAATCGTGGGAGCCATCTTCATTCTCATTCCAGCTATCCCGACGATGCTCAAAGAATGGGCTTATGTAGGTTTCGGCATTCTATTGCTTTCCGCAAGTCTAGCACATGGTATTGTCGATGGGCTGGCGAAAGGTATTGCCCCGCTTATTCCGTTTGCATTGTTGGCTGTATCTTATTATTATTTCCGTAAACTGAACTATGAAAAATAGTACACTAGCGGTACTATTATCCCTGCTCTTCATTATGACGTTTGGTCAGGAAAAGAATCAAATGCAATTAAAACAAATAAAAAATAGGACGATGGAAAAAAAATGAAAATAGAAATATGGTCGGATATTATGTGCCCTTTCTGTTACATCGGAAAGCGTAATTTCGAGAAAGCTTTAGCTCAGTTTCCCCATAGGGACCTGGTAGAAGTAGAATGGAAAAGCTTCCAGCTTGACCCAGCCATACCCGAAACACCTAAATATCAAAACGATATGTATATGTTTGTGGCCGACCGGAAGGGATTAAGTTATGAGCAGTCAAAAAAGGGGCATCAGGATCTGATCGAGTATGCTAAAACTGTAGGTCTTCAATTCAACTTGGATAAAGCATTGGTCACCAATTCAATGAAGGGTCACCGAATCATACAGTTTGCTAAAACCAAAGGTTTCGGTGAGAAAGCTGAAGAGATTTTATTTAATGCCTATTTCACAAAAGGCAAGAATCTTAATGATCAGAAAACACTGGTCGAACTTGGACAAGAAATCGGTTTAACGGAAGGCGAGATCAATACTGCACTGACAGACCCTATCTATATGCGAAAAGTAGCACATGAGGGCCAAGAAGCACAGAAATTAGGCGCTAAAGGTGTTCCTTTTTTCGTAATCAACAGCAAATATGCCATCGCTGGTGCACAACAGCCCAATGATATTTTACAAACCCTTGAAAATTCTTTCTTTGAGTGGCGGAAAGAGAATCCGCAGGCAACATTAGAAGTAATACAAGGAAAAAACTGTTCAATTGACGGCGAGTGCAATTAAAAACCATAAAATACATTCATTAAATCAGTACAAGTGAAAACAATAGCAATAGTTGGAGCAGGCGCTGGACTGGGCCTCTCCATCGCAAAGAAATTTGGTGAAAATGGTTTTCGGATAGCCCTTACTGCAAGAAATCAGCAAAAGCTGAATGACCTAGTCAGCCGATTGAATATATCAGGAATCGAAGCAGCGGCTTTCACGGCAGATATCTTGGATAAAGCTCAGATCGCATCTGCCTTTGATGCTATCAAAGAAAAATACGGTTTCATAGATGTTCTTGAATACAGCCCAATACCAAGTGTCCATAATTTGGCAGCAACTTTAGATGTTAATGAAGAAAATGCACTTTATCAATTTCAATTCAATGTGCTTGGTGCAATTTCATCCATCCGTGAAGTGCTTCCGGATATGTTGGCTAAAAATACAGGAGCGTTATTATTCACAAACGGAGGTGCTTCATTTTCGCCTGTACCCATGATGGGTAACGTAGGAATAGCGATGGCTGGTCTTCGCAATTATGTTCTTAATCTGAATACCGAGTTATCTGGAAAAGGTATTTACGCAGGTCATATCGGTATTGGTATTTGGATGCAGGAAGACTCCGCTGTACAGGACAAGATCGCATATATATGGTATGATATGTACATGAAGCGAGACAGAGCTGAAGAGTATATTTCCGAAGATAAGGTGAAATGATTCGAATTACCTAATAAAGCAATTGAGTAGGCTGATTTTTCTTGATCTAGATCAAGAAAAAAAATCTTGTAATGTGATAAATTTAATCTAACAAAAAGATAATACAATGGAAATAACAGCCGCATTAGTAAAAGAAAAAGGTGGAAAATTCGAATTGGAAAAAATAACGCTACAAGAACCTCGGCAAGATGAGGTACTAGTACGAATTGTAGCAACCGGAACTTGCCATACTGATATGGCTGCAAGAGATCAACAAACGGGCGCTACTCCTTTTCCCATCGTATTAGGACATGAGGGTGCTGGAATTATCGAGAAAGTAGGAGATGGTGTGAAAAACCTTAAAGTGGGTGATCATGTTGTTTTAACTTTCGGTTTCTGTGGAGAGTGCTACACATGTCAGCGTGGTAAACCCACTTACTGCGAAAATTTCCCGGCTTTGAATTTTGGGGGAGCACGTATGGATGGCTCTCATAGTCACCAACACAACCAACAAGATATTTTCGATAATTTCTTTTCTCAATCCTCGTTTGCAACATACGCAATAGCAAATAAAAGAAACGCTATAAAAGTTTCTGAAAAAGCGCCGTTAGAATTATTGGGACCGTTAGGTTGTGGTATTCAGACTGGGGCAGGAGCAATCATCAACTCGTTGAAAGTATCTCCGGGAAAATCAATTGTTATCTCTGGTGCCGGCGCTGTCGGATTGGCTGCTTTGCTGGCGGCAAAAGCATGCTCGGCTGCGGAGATCGTATTAGTCGATATCAATCAAGAACGTCTAGATTTTGCGTTGAAACTCGGTGCAACCCATACCATTAACAGCCGTAATGAGAATGTGGTAGAATCTTTACAAAAGATTTCCCCGAAAGGATTTGATTTTGGGTTTGACACCACCGGTCGTAATGATGTTATTAATAATACCTTATCGAGTTTGAAGTCCTTGGGACAAATGGGTATTGTTGGTGTGGCTACAAAGCCCCTTGAAGTTGAAATGAATACATATGTACTTAAAGGAATTAAGTTGATCGGGATTGTAGAAGGGAACAGTGTACCGACCGAATTTATCCCAGAGATGGTAGAGATGTATCTGAATGGACAGTTCCCATTTGATAAATTAATTAAGAAATATAAATTCGAAGATATCAATCAAGCTATAGAAGATTCAGAATCAGGAAAGACCATTAAACCAGTAATTCTTATTGGTGAGTATAAAGGGTAATCAGCAAAGGGATAAGTCAGTAGCATTAAATGTTACTGACTTATCTATTAAAAATATTTATGTCCGTAGCATCATTTATTTATGGGTCAAAATCGTTAGGGTGAGAACTATTTAAAGCATTATCGGTTTATAGCAAATAAATTGATTACATTTGTTTTATTGATCTTATCGTATGAATTCTCCCAAAAATATTGATTCTGAGTCATTGCTCAGTGTACTTTTTCACTCACCCAATGCCACTGCAGTCTATCAGGGAGAAGACATAAAAATAATGACTGCCAACCTAGCAATGCTCAATTTTTGGGGAAAGGATAGATCGGTTGTGGGTAAAAACCTACAAGATGCCGTTCCCGAACTTAAAGGACAGCCTTTTGTTGATATTCTCAAAGGAGTTTGGTATTCTGGTAAGACTTACATTGCAAAAAACTGTTCCGCATTTCTTCAAAAAGATGGTGTACTCCAGGAATTTTTCTTCGATTTTGAATATAAAGCGATTTTAGATCAAAACGGTAAAACTGCATATATTCTTCATACTGCTTCGGAAGTATCAGAACGTATGAATGCCTTAAAACTTGCAGGTGAAAAGTCCCTTGCGGAAAAAAATCTCAACGAAAAGCTTTTGGCCATAAATGAGGAGTTTAAAGTAGTAAATGCCGATCTGCTATCTAAAAACGAGGAACTCATCACTTCAGAAGACAATCTTCATAAACTATTTTCGCTGTTGCATGAACAGCAACAGCTTTTCCGCATCATGATCGAGCAGTCCCCCGTAGCTATGGCTACTTTGAAAGGCCCTGACTTTATTGTGGATGTTGTAAATCAGCATATTCTTGATATCTGGGGCAAAGATCGCTCTGTATTAGGGAGGCGACTCGCTGAGGCATTACCAGAACTGAAAGATCAGCAATTCCTTGATATTCTGAAAAATGTTTATGAAACTGACGAACCTTTTTACGGAAAAGAACTCAAGGCCCTGCTTACTGTCGACGGAGAAACGCTGGAACGCTATCTTAATTTCGTTTACCAGCCTACGAATGGTCTCTCAAAGGAGGAGAAGCTTATTCTTATTGTTGCTACGGATGTGACAGAACAGGTCAATAGCAGAAGAGCAATCAATGAAATAAATACCCGACTGGAAATTGCGATGGACGCCAGCAGATTAGGATCTACCGAGGTGCAGCTAGCTACGGGGAAGATGCAGAGCACGGATCGGTTTAAGATGAATTATGGATTTATGCCGGAGGAGGATTTTTGTTATTCGGATCTTTTTGAGGCAATGTATCCGGAATATCGTGACAGGGTAAAAGAACTGGTGCAGGAGGCGATTCGCACCAATGGAATCTATAGCACAGAATATCCTGTCAAATGGCGCGATGGCTCTACGCATTGGATTCAGGCCCATGGACGTCCTCGTTACAATGATTTGGGAGTCGCAGACCGCATGGTAGGCATGACATTGGATATCACAGATCGAAAGCTTTTTGAACAGCAGAAAGATGACTTTTTAAGTATTGTGAGCCACGAGTTAAGGACTCCAATTACAGTTTTAAAAGCTTCCCTGCAGTATCTTGAACTTTTAAAGGATAAACCTTATAGTAATATCCATTCGAAAATGATCAACCAGTCCTTAAGAAGCGTGGAGAAGATGAACGATTTGGTTGCTGAACTATTGCAAATTCGCCGCCTTACCGAGGGACAGCTTGAAATCAAAAAAGATTGGTTTAATATGTTTGATCTTCTTCTGCGTACTTGTGACCATGTCTGCTTTGAGGATGAATATCAATTGGTTGTTTCGGGAAATCAAACTGCGAGGGTATATGCCGATGAGCATAGGATCGATCAGGTTGTTATCAATTTTGTCAATAATGCAATTAAGTATGCGCCGATGTCGAAAGAAGTCCATCTAAATGTCGAGGTATTGGAAAATCAATCCGTAAAAGTCTCTGTCCGTGATTTTGGCATAGGCATCGAGCAAGAAGCCCTGCCTAAATTATTTGACCGATATTACAGAGTAAGTCATTCGGGTAAAGAATATTCTGGATTAGGACTTGGTTTATACATCTGTTCTGAAATTATCAGAAAACATGAAGGCCAGATAGGAGCCCAGAGTGTTGTTAATGAAGGAAGTACATTTTGGTTTATCCTACCGAACGGCAAGTTATCTGATTAGATTTCTACTATAATTCGCCTTCTTATTGCTTGTTTCATGAAGATTATTTATTAAAATCTCACCTTTACACAGATCAATTTACTGCGATAAACCGTCCTTTCTCATTTTTAGAAATTCTTTGTTGTAGAATTAACTGTAGCATCCCTCTTGGTTCCAGTTGTATATTGCGTATAAAATACTTTAACTAATTATCGGGAATCAATCTTTTACCTAAACGATTTGGGATCTGTCCGAGCATTTTCTGACAAGAACACTTCATCATTACTAGTTGTCCGTTTGTCATTTATTTTTCTTAGTCCTTTGCGTTTCTTATTCATTTGTACATGAAAATAACGGGACTTACCAATAAGTTTATCAGACTGACAAAAATGCTTTTAAATATCAAATCCCTATTGACTATCATGCTTTTCAGCTTTGTAAGCCCTCAATTGGTGTATGCTCAGATTCCAGATTATGTCATCCCTGAAATAAAAGGGAACACAATTGAAAAGACGCTGGTTGTTTTTATCACTGGCGATGGTGGATATAACAATTTTAGCAAGAGCTTATTGCGCTATTTTGAGCGAGACGGTTTCGATAGGTTGATCCTCGATTCAAAAAAATATTTTTGGAAAAAGAAGACACCGAAAGAAGCAAGTCAAGATTTTGAAAGATATATTCAACTGTATCTAGAAAAGTCTAAATGTGATAATATCTATATCATCGGCCACTCTTTTTCTGCGGCAGTACTTCCGTTTATAATACATCACTTCTCGGCTGCTCTGCAGAAAAAAATCAGGCATGCCACCTTTCTTTCTCCTGATCGATATGCAAGTTTGGAAGTGACATTATCCACCATGCTTAATTTCAAACAGAAGCCAAATGAGTATGAGGTTCTTCATGAAGCGCTCAAATTGAGATCTATTGCTTCCACCTATATATTTTGTAAAGAAGGTGAGGAGGAATTAGCATCCTTGTTTCAAAAATCGGGATTATCCGTAGCCCGGTTAGACGGACCTCATAATTACAACAGAAATTTTCACGCAATTTACCAGGCAATCAAGCTCACTAAATAAAGCTTGCAAACCAAATGATTATTAAAAAATAAAAACATTTTAATGAATTTTATGCGCAACTACCTCGTTTTCCTTTTTTTATTTGCTATTTCATTCTTGTCTGCACAGGAACTCATAACCGGAAAAGTTGTTGATGCCAGCAGCGGTCTAGCAATAAGAGGTGTTACCGTCAAACATATGCAAAGCGGCATTGCAAGCAGTACCGATCAATCGGGTAATTTTAATCTGCAGATTTCCGCCTTAACAGGAACACTATCCATTAGCTCGGTTGGTTACACAAGCCAGACGATGCCTGTTTCGCAGCTTACTCCAGGGAAATCCATAACGATCATACTTTCAGAATACAGTCAAAATCTGGAAGAGGTAGTTATCAACGCACCGAAAAAGCGGTACAGAAATAAGAACAATCCAACGGTCGACTTTATCAAAAAAGTAATCGAAAAACGTGACGAAAACAATGCGCTTAAAGGTGCGGATCAGGTTTTTTCAGAATATGAGAAACTTTCAATGTCATTGGGCATTCTCAATGAGAAAACTGCCGACTCCCGTCTACTGAAAAAGTTCACTTTTCTTAAAGCTGGGCTTGATACAGTAAAGTTACCGGGACGATCGCTTATACCGATTTACATGAATGAAAAGCTTGGAGCTAGAACGATATCCAATAGCCAGGGTTCCTTGTACACGTTGAGAGGTGAGAATCAATCGCGGGTAGATCAGTTTATCGATGAGGACGGAGTAGACGAATATTTAAATAAAATCTATGGTCTCAGCGATGTGTATGAAAATGATGTAGCCATTGGTAACAGACGTTTTTTAAGTCCTATCGCCACCTTTGCGCCTTCTTTTTATAAGTATTATAACATGGATACAATCAGCGAAACATTGCCAAAACAATTAAAAATTCGATTTGTACCTCGTAATGCCCAAGATGCACTATTTTCAGGATACCTATATATCGATCTAGACGGTAGCTATGCACTGCGGAAAGCAGAGCTAACCCTAAGTGATGCGACCAACATCAATTGGGTGAAGAGCCTGCAGATGGACTTTGATTACAGTAAAAATAGAAATAGTAAGTATTTTCTCAATAAAAGCGTGACTAAAATTGACCTTGGTTTATTTCAAAAGGGCATGAACCTATTTGGAGAGAAAGTATTGATCAGAACGCTCGACGAGCAAGCACAGCTTGCATTACCACCTTCGGACAATAGTGAGTTAGCCAAACGAAAAAATAGGACCAACGTGAACTGGGACCTTGTACGTCCGGTAAAGCTAAGTACCCTTGAAAGTAATGCATTCCGTAATATTGATAGCTTAAAGAATTCGCGATCATTCCGCAATTTAATGTCGGTCGGTGCTATTGTTACGTCCGGTTATATTGGGAAAGGATTGTTTGAAATCGGGCCAATTCCTTCATTTTACAGTTTCAACCCAGTGGAGGGAAACCGATTCAAATTTGGAGGAAATACGACTGACGAATTCAGTAAACGGCTCGTTTTTGAAGGTTATGGTGCTTACGGATCTAAAGACCAGAAATTCAAATATAACCTAGGTGCTATATACTCCCTCAACGGCGAGTCGGTATACAAATATCCCGTTAGTTCAATCGCTGTCAGGACTACACGCGATATCCGTGTGCCGGGACAAGATCTCAATTTTTTGGACAACGATAATTTTCTGCTCTCTTTTAGACGCGGTATTAATGACCGGATGATCTATTTTAACAAAACCCAGGTCGAGCTCCACCACGAATTTGACAATCACATATCGTTTAAGCTCGGGTTTAAAAAAGAAACGTTAACTCCAGGGGGCAAACTGATGTTTCCATTAAATACTAATGAAAGCCATATGGACAACATCAGCACGGTGGCCCTCACCGGAGTATTCCGTTGGGCACCGGGTGAGAAGATTTATCAAGGCAAGCGTTTTCGTCGAATAATAAATACAGGGAAACCTATTTTCTCTCTATCCGCAGAAGTTGGGATCAAAGGATTGATCGGGGGACAGTATGATTATCAGCGCTTCATTTTTGCTGCCAATAAAAGAATTTTTATGTCGCAGCTGGGATTTTCGGACGTCGTTTTTGAAAGCGGCATTCAATTTGGAAAAGTACCTTATCCGTTGATGATGATTCATCGCGCCAATCAGACTTATGCCTATCAAGCCAACTCCTTCAACTTGATGAATACATTGGAGTTTATGAGTGACCGCTACAGCTCCCTGCAATTTCAGCATGGATTTAATGGTTTTATCCTAAACAAGGTTCCCCTATTGAAAAAATTGGATTTAAGGGAGTGGCTTTCTTTAAAAGTATTGTATGGACATGTAAATCCTGAAAATAGGATGAATAATGGAGAATTTGGGACCTCCAATTTCACGCCCGGTTCCACGCCTACATTATTTGGATTAAATAGGGGACCGTATGTGGAGGGAAGTGTAGGGCTGGGTAACATTTTTAAAATACTGCGTATTGATGTCGTGAAACGTTTTACCTACCTGGACAATCCGTCAGTTTCGAAATGGGGAATCAGGGCAAAAATTGGAATTGATTTTTAAACTTTTTTCATTCAACTATGCAACTATCAATCATGAAAAATTGGAAAGTATTCTTTAAAATATTCTTAGGTCTGATTTTATTATTTGGAGGAGTCCTTTTCTTTATTGATCAGCGGTCTGAAGTCATGGCTGCCGGTCAATTGATACGGAATTGCTCTCACCTTTGGTTTGGCGCTGGAGTTATGCTGTCTTTGAGTTACATTATTGCCCATGGTTTCGTGTACACAGCCAGCTTTAAAACGCTGTCCTATACACTCTCTCTACCCGCAGCCATAAAGTTATTTTTGAAGCGAAACTTTGCAGGTGTATTTCTTCCCGCTGGTGGATTTACTTCAATAGCGCTGTTTAGAAACGATACCGCAAAAGAGGAAATATCCAGAGCAACAACAGATTTTGCTTCGGTCGTCTATACTTTGATCAATCTATTATCGCTTTTGTTGTTAAGCTTATTTGTCTTATTTTTTTGGGGATTTCACAATGCCAGTGCGTCTTTTCAGCTCTTTTTAGCTGGATCTTTGGCCTTTTGTGCTATGCTAATCTGGGGCATCATATCTTTTTACAGGAAAAAAAGTGTCTACCATCTAGTCGCACGATACTTCCCACGGGCGCAGTCTTTTCATCAGGATCTCGCCAGTCGAAAGTTGGCTATGAAACCGTTAATATTAAGTTTAGTTTGGGCACTGGCGGTAGAATTGATCGGGATATTTCATCTTTATGTGTCCATGCGTGCGCTAAATCTTGAACCATCTGTTGAGGCCTGTCTCGTCGTTTATACAATTGCGACATTATTTTACTGTTTTTCACCCTTTATGAAAGGAGTAGGTATTGTCGAAATTTCCATGGTTGTTTTACTGTGCCGTTTTGGTTACACGGAGCAGGAAGCAATCTCAATATCGCTGCTTTATAGACTGTTTGAATTTTGGATTCCCTTATTGATCGGCGGCGTAAGCTTTTTCGTTCAGAAAGACAATATTCTCATCCGTTTGTTACCGGCTATTTTTCTCTTTGTATGCGGGCTATTGAATATTGCTTCCGCCTTCTTACCGGATTTTCTTCCAGCAAAGGAGCCAATCATGATGATTTTTTTGGAAAGCGGATTTTTTAGTTCCACGGTCAGTTTTCTATTGATCGGGATTGTTTGTATTGTCTGCGCTATCTTCTTGCTTCGTGGCCTGCGGGCAGCGTGGTATCTTTCACTTATCCTTTGTATCGCTTTATGCGCAGTCAGTTTCATTGCCGGTGAGGTATATACCGAAGGGATGACTGCCTTTGTTGTAATCGTTATCTTATTATACTCATATAAGCACTATTTTGTGTCAAACATAACCAGATTTACATCAATAAAAAATAACGCTTCAATTGCTTTAATGCTAAGTCCGTTGATGTATGGACTCCTTGGATTTTATTTTCTTAATCGTACACATTTTGTCATGGATGCCACGGTAGTGAGTTTAATAAAGACTACTTTGCAGGCCTTTGCTCTGCTTGATTCACAAGCAGGCAATCCATATACGCTTTTAGGACACAGCTTCATATATTCACTCAATTTGCTCGGAGCATTGTGTATCTCAATGCTGTTTTATTTCGCACTAAGGCCCGTAACCAAAGCGGAAAATGCGATAGGCAGGGAGGTTGAACTGGCACAGATGCTACTTGAAAAATATGGACGGTCGCCAGTAGATTATTTTAAGACCTACGGTGACAAAAGTTTCTATTTCAATGCAGATAAAACTGGATTTATTGCTTATAAAATAACCTTAGGCTTTGCGGTAGTATTGGAGGGGCCGGTCTGCGCAAATGATCGGGATATTATGCTTGATTTAATCCAGTCTTTTGAACGGTATTGCAGAACACAAGGTCTGAAAGTTACCTATTACAGGGTAGATATCACGCAGCTCGGATTATATCAAGCATTGGGAAAGAAGCATTTCCTTATTGGTGAAGAAGCCATTGTCGATGTTACCAATTTTAACTTACAGGGAAAGAAGCGTAAGTCCTTAAGAAACGCCGTTAACACGATAGAGCGCAAAGGTTATCAAACGCAATGTTATCGCGCTCCTTTATCCGAAGCTTTGATTGCTCAGCTTCGCCTGGTGTCAGACAGTTGGCTCATCGACATGAAAAGAAGTGAGCGTGTATTTTCCCAGGGTATGTTCGAGGAGTCAAAAGTAAGAACTAGTGATGTGATCACGTTGGAAGATGAATATGGCACAATCTTGTCGTTTTTAAACATTATCCCGGATTATACGCCTAAAGAAGCTACCTATGACCTCATCCGGAAAACTGATACGGCGCCCGGCGGGAATATGGACGTGCTGTTGCTTCGCTTTATAGCATACTGCCAGGAAGAGGGCTATGAGATGTTGAATATGGGACTCGCTCCGCTTTCAGGTTTTGAGAGTAAAAAAGGCCTAATAGGAACAGCGATACATTTTCTCTATAACAAACATAAATATTTTAAAAATACACGTGGATTGAGGGAGTTTAAAGAGAAATATGATCCTTTGTGGATACAAAAGTATATTGTATATAGTCATGATATCGATCTTTTAACAGCCCCGTTAGTCATCAATAAAGTGATGCGTGTAAAGAAGTAAATGATGGATAATCTAGTTAATAACAATTTTGAGAAGGTAAAATTCTCGTCCTTCTATGTACCATTATTTTTTTCGGTTGTCTTAGCGGTATTCCTTTCTATCAATCATGCCTGGACGGTCGACAATTATATCGCTGTTCAAAAAGAGACTTTTTTTAGGATTAATTTGGTATTGTCGCAGTATCCGAAATGGATGGAGAATCTAACACAGCTTGGAGATGCGCTTATTATACTTTCTTTTCTTTCGTCTTTACTGATCTTTACCCCAAGAATCTTTGGGCCGCTGCTATTGAGTTCACTGATCTCAGGTCTACTTTGCTGCTCCTTAAAATGGCTTTTTAATGTTCCCAGGCCCGCGGCTGCGTTGGATACGAAACATTTTGTGGTCATCGGAAAGAAGCTAGTTGGTAGTAATAGTCTTCCTTCGGGCCATGCTATTACAGTATTGACAACATTGACAATTATTTTAATCGCATTTATGCCGCAAAAAAAGATAAAAAAATTGGTTTGGATATTGAGTTTCGTTACAATTTCCGCGATCATCTGCTTGACTCGGGTAGGTGTAGGCGCTCATTATACATTAGATGTTATAATCGGATCCATTATTGGTTACATAGCGGGTGTAGGAGGTATCATTATCAATCAAAAATGCAATTTATGGCGATGGATATCGAAAAAACAGTATATTGCTTTATTGATCGTCGTGTTTTTGGTTTGCTGTGGTATCCTATTTCAAAAAATAGTGGAGCAGCAGCTGCCCGTTTTTTATGGCTCATTTATATGCTTATGCATTTCTCTTTATATCACGATTTGTAGATTTAAAGACCCGCAAAGAAACAGAATTGGGTAAATTTAGAGCGATAATCAACACAATTAGAACAATTTTTATGGCATTATACCGTACAGAAAGATTAATTGTTCGCCGGTTCATTGAACGAGATGCGGCAGCATTCTTGGATTATATGAGCGATCCGCGCGTGAATTGTTTTTTGGAAGAAAAATGCTCCAATATCCACGAGGCCTTAGCCGATGTCAGTAAGAAAAGCAAAGATAGATCCCAATTCGCAGTTTGCAGGAAAGAAGATGATATGTTGATCGGACAACTGTTTGCGATGGAAGAGGGGGATACTTACAATGTTGGCTGGCATTTTAATACCAAGATTGAAGGCAGGGGCTACGCTGCAGAGGCGGCAAAGGGCTTATTTGATTATCTCTTTGGCAAAAAGAACGCAAGAAGAATATACTGTTACGTCGAGGACTACAATGTACGCTCACAGCAATTGTGTAAACGCCTGGGCATGCGTGAGGAAGGATTATTTCTTGAGTATATATCTTTTACCAATAATGATGACGGATCACCACGATATGAGAATACCTTGCAGTTTGCACTATTGAAAAAGGAATGGATCTAACCTTTCATCCGCTCGATTACATTTTTTTTATAGAACTTTCCAATTGGAAGAACCGTTCCATTTTTTAAAGAGAGTTCGCCACCGGCAATTTTGGAAATTTCCTTCAATGCAACCAGATAGGATTTATGGATCCTGACAAAAAGGTCGGGATCCAGTTTGTTTTCAACTTCCTGTGTTGTGATCTGGCTCATATACATTTTCTCAGCTGTGAAAAATTTGACATAATTGCCATAGCTCTGCGTATAGAATATCGTACTAAGATCCAGTTTTACGATTTCGTTGTCGACTTTTAAAACAAGATGATCCGATTTTGTTACAGGCTGATAGGCATTGGGATTATTCTGCTCTAAATTTCTCTTAGGGGTTCCCATACGGTTAATTACTTTATCAATTGCCGAAATAAAGGTTTTAAAATCAAATGGCTTGACCAGGTAATCCACCACATCATACTTATAGGATTCCAGCGCATATTCTTTATAGGCGGTGGTAAGGATAACAAAAGGTTTATTGGACATTGCTTCCAACATTTCCATCCCTGTTAAGCCCGGCATATTGATATCAAGGAACATAACGTCTACCTGATGATGATACGCATATTCCATCGCCTCTACAGCAGTGTAGAATGATCCGTTGAGCTGAAGTTGTTTCAGCTGGCTGATAAAATGTTCCAGTACGCGGTGCGCACCTTCTTCATCATCAATAATAATGCAATTTAGCAAGTTCATAGTAGTTTTTTTTGAATTGGAATTAAAAGCGTTGTCTCATAACGTGTTTCAAACTTTTTTTCATCAAGTTTGAAATCACCATTATATATAAACGATAATCGTTGTTTTAGATTTTTTAGGCCTACTTGCGTAGATGGGTTTTTAAGCTTATTATCTGCAAGCGAATTCGCAATGGTCATCAATAACATATCGGATTTTAATTCAATGTGGATATGAACAAACCATTCCGATAGGTTTTGGCTGTGTTTAAAACTATTTTCAACCAATATGATAAGAAGTAGCGGCGAAATCTGCCAAACATTCATCTCCACTGTGGGATGACAGCATATAAACTTTATATCACATCTTTTACCGATCCTTTCCCTTTCCAGGTCAATATAATTCCGGATAAAATTGATCTCATCGGCTAGCGAAACTTTCGGTAGGTTTCCATTTTCTATCTGATAGCGCATCAGCTCAGATAGTTTAACAATAAGTCCGGGAGTACGATCCGGTTCTGTTAAGCTTACTCCATATAGGTTATTAAGCATATTGAAGAAGAAATGGGGATTTAGCTGCGCATGTAGAAATTTTAGATTCATTTCATTGAGCAAGATCTGGTCCATACTTCTGCGCTGCACTTCCAAAGCGTAACTCTGCATCAGCGAAAGAGCCATAATGGTTGCTGTACTGATGATACAGATTGCAAAGTGGTAAAGGAAATCGAGTAGCAGCTCATTGGGTTCAAAAAAGTCAGGCTGTATCCAATAGACATTCGACACAAAAAGTACGGATGCGCCTACCATTATAGTCGCTAAGGAATAAAAAATATAGCTTAAATATTTCTTGAGCAGATAGAACCTAAAAATAAAAAAACGATGGATCTGAGCCTGCACATATAGAATTACAAAAAAGACAAAACCCTTTAAGAAATTTTCCAACGAATTTATAAACAACCATTCATGAAGCATTGTGAGGATATACATGGCACAAAAGATCATAATCTCCTGTGTCCATCTTTTTCGTATGCCAATTTTTGTTGTGTTCATAATATAAGTTTGCGTTCTGATCAAAGATGTCTAATCTTTAAAGGATTCCTGTACAACTTCCGTTGTTCAAAAGTCGGAAAATAAAGGTAATTCGGAAAATTAAAATGACCAACGTTATTTGACATTTAATAAAGTCTGTTTGTCCGTTTTATTTTTAAGGCCGAAATATATCAACTTGTTTTGCAAGACTAAATTTTTGCAAATGAAAGAATTAATGAAGAACGTAGGCAGGCAAATACTAGTGTTTATCCTAGTACTAAGTACAACATGGGGAATGGCCCAGAAGGCGGAAAATGAAATTGAGGTCAAAGGAACCGTTGTTAGTGCATCCGAAAATACAGTATTAGCCGGAAGCACCGTTGTAATCAAAGATGCCGGCGGTAGAATAATAAGTTCGACAAACACGCGCAAGGATGGAACATTTAACTTAAAGGCGCAGCCCTCCACCGCTATTATTGTTTCAGTCAA
This sequence comes from Sphingobacterium sp. UBA3549, assembly GCF_002376635.1. Taxonomy (NCBI): domain Bacteria; kingdom Pseudomonadati; phylum Bacteroidota; class Sphingobacteriia; order Sphingobacteriales; family Sphingobacteriaceae; genus Sphingobacterium; species Sphingobacterium sp. UBA3549. The sequence goes on from NZ_DFOE01000016.1 coordinate 26,133, forward strand.
CTATATTGGTTTTAATACCTACGAGTCCGATGCCATAACGCTGAGCCAAGAAGATCTAGATTTAGGACGTATATATCTGGACATTAAAAGCACAATGCTCGAAGGGGTTACCGTAGTCGCAAGCCGGAAAAAGCCTTTGGTTCAAAGCACCAAAGACAAGCTCATCTACAACGCCGCATCGGATATCAGTAACAAATCAGGAAATGCAGCGGATGTATTACGGAAAGCGCCGATGCTGACTGTAGGTGCCAATGGCGAGCTAAAGCTGCGCGGGAACGCTAATATTAAAGTGTTGATCAACGGCATACCGTCCCGTATTATGGCGAAGAACCTCAAGGAGGCGTTAAAAATGATTCCGGCAAGTTCCATTGTTTCCGTAGAAGTGATGACCAATCCCTCTTCCAAATATGAGGCAGAAGGCGCGGCCGGTGTGGTCAATATCATCACAAAAAAGAAACTAAAAGGAACTAGTGGAACATTGGATATCACGGGTGGAAATTTGGAGCAAACAGGAAATCTTTCCCTCAATATGTCCACAGGAAAATTTAACTTTTCAGCGATGGGTAACTACAGCCGGGAAAGAGAAAAAATGACATCTTCACTTGATAGAACCAATCTGAATAACGGAATTCAAACTGGATCGCTGTTTCAAGAATCTGATATGATTCAAACCACAAAGGGCGGTTCTGCTTCCCTGTCAGGACAATATAAAATCGATTCCCTTCAGACACTTGAAGCGAGTTATTCATATTGGAACGGCTCTTGGCCCCAAAAGGGTGGATTATTTAATCGATATACCAATGCTGATCGGTATCAAGTGTATCGGCAAAAAACGGAGCAAAGTGGTAAATTCAATTTCTCGGAATGGGTATTGAACTATCAGAAAAAATTTAATCGTGAAGGGCAGGAATTACAGCTTATAGGGCTGGCTTCAACGGCATCTGACGTGTCAAATTATTTAACTCAGCAGTATAAGCCGGATGGTCAACTCGCGTTTGCAGAACGCGGACCCAATACAGGTAAGGAAAAGGAGTGGAGTCTTCAGGCGGATTATTCACATCCTTTTGGAAAAGAAGGCAAAACTTCGCTAGAAACAGGGGCTAAATATTTGGGAAATAATTCCAAAAGCGTGTATGAAGTCCTTAGCAGTGCAGTGCCTGTAGATCCTAGCCGTTCCGGAAGCATGCAATACAGGCAGCAGGTATTTTCAGCTTATGCTACCCTTAATTTTGATTTAGGAAACGAGTGGACTGTACGTCCGGGAATTCGCTTTGAGCAAACAAACATCAATGCCACATTTCAGAATAATGCACCCTATAGGCGGAAATTTTCAAACTGGGTCCCTAATTTACTTGTTGTAAAGAAATTGAGTGAACGCCATGAAGTAAAGTTAGATTATAATGAACGAATTCGCCGTCCGTGGATCATGGATCTGAATCCGTATGCCAATGCAGCGGACCCGTTGAATATCACGCAAGGTAACCCCTATCTTAAACCAGAGCTTACCAAAAAACTCGAACTTTCACATACCTATACCGGAAGTAAGAACACCTTATTGACAAGCAGTATCTATTATAGCTCAAATAAGAATGCGGTGGAGCAGATTGCTAGAGTGAATGAAAAAGGAGTCTCTTTTACCATGCCGGATAATATCGGTGAAAGTACACGAATGGGAGTGAACGTCAATTCGGTATTCAATCCTGTAAAAATCTGGACGGTCAATGCCGGCATAGAGGTCTTTCATTTAAAATTCCGAAGTAACTCTTTGGGACTGAAAAATGATGGAACATTTTTTAACTCAAGCATCAGTAATACAGTTCATCTGATGAAAGGCCTACAATTAAGTGCTTCAGGAGATTATGGCAATGGTTTTATCACATTACAGGGCAGAAATACAGCAAACTACTCTTACCGTTTTGCAATGAAGAAGGATTTTATGAATAGTAAAGCTAGTCTTACGTTGGCCGTCATCAATCCATTCCAGAACAATTTTAAGGAGACGGTTTATGCTTTTGCCCCTACATTCCAAAGTACCCAGATCAACAGATTTTACAACAGGGCTGCTACGTTGACATTTAGCTGGCAGTTTGGCGGATTACGTGCTTCAAAGGAAAAAGACAATCATTTTACTGACCAAGCGGATGATAAATCGCCAAGAAGGAGAAGAAAATAATTAAAAAAAGTGATGAAATTCTTTACGCACAAACAAAGAAACGAAAGAACTCTAAACACGAACCATTTTTCACTATATCGTGTTTATGGATTCTTTAAACCTTACAAATGGCAATTGCTCGGCTCTTTAATGCTGATTTTTATCGGAGCAGGAGCAAGCATGGCGATGCCATTTCTACTGCGGAACATTATTGATGATGCTCTTCCACATGGTGACATACAGTTGTTAATTACGTTAGTTTTTGCGATGATTTTTGTAACGCTAATTTCTGCCGTAATCAACATGATTCAGACGATACTTTCAACAAAAATTGGCCAATCTGTATTGCATGACCTGCGGATAAAGCTGTATTCTCATTTGCATACACTTTCATTGCGATTTTTTACGAATACGCGTGGCGGCGAAATTCAGTCCCGTATTACACAGGATATTGGATCGCTACAGGAACTTGTTTCCAACACTGCCCAGGAAGCCGCAAAGAACTTAAGTATTGCGATTATGACTGTTATTGCAATGTTTCTCTTAGATTGGAAACTTTCACTGTTTTCACTAACTGTTGTCCCGATAACATTGGCACTGAGTAATTGGGTGGGGGCATTAAGAGAAAAAGTTGCTGAAAAGCAACGACAGAAGCTGGCCGATTTATCTTCAGAAATCAATGAATCCCTATCGGTACCGGGAATGATCCTATCGCGTACAATGGGGAAATCGACATTTCTAATTAGCAAATTTTCCCAGACATCGAAAGATGTGGCAGATTTGGAAGTTCGTTCGCGTACATCCAATGAATGGCAGTGGCAGATTATTTATTTGTTGCTGACCATTCTTCCAGCGCTGACGTTATTACTTGGAGGGCTAAGGATGCAAAGTGAAAACCAAGTTTCAATAGGGACGATCATGGCTATCATCGCATTGCAGGAGCAACTTACGTTCCCTTTACAAGAGTTGCTACGGACAAGTATTGAGGTCCGAAAAGCACGCGTCTTGTTTTCACGTATATTCGAGTATCTGGACGTGCCTGCTCAGATTAAGAACATAGCTTTAGCAGTTGTTTTGGACAAAAAGACAGCAAAAGGGGAAGTGAAACTCGAAAATGTTAGTTTTTCATACGAGGATGGTGTTCAGATCCTTTCCGAGGTGACAATTGATATATCAGGGGGAAGTCATGTCGCCATAGTTGGAGCTACAGGTTCAGGAAAGACGACTATTGGATATCTTATTGCGGGACTTTATGAAGTGAATAAAGGTGCGATATATATCGATGGAGTTGATATCAGGAAATTAAGTCCTGATTCACTTACCGATATTTTGGGCGTTGTTTCACAGGATCCCTATCTAGTTAATGGAACGATAAAAGAGAATCTTTTGTTTGCTTATCCCAGTGCAACTGACCAAGAGTTGATTACTGCAGCGAAAATTACAAAGTTGCATGACTTTATTGTTAATCTTCCGATGCAGTACGATACGCCTATTGGCGAACATGGATATCGTTTTTCTGGTGGTGAGAAACAGCGACTATCCTTAACAAGGACGTTATTGAGAAAACCTGCTATTATTATTATGGATGAAGCGACAAGTGCATTAGATACAATTACCGAACGTCAGCTATCAAGTGCCTTAATTGACTCTATGCAGCATACTACGATAATAACAATTGCCCATCGACTATCAACGGTCCGCCATGCAGACCAAATTGTGGTAATGCACAGGGGTAAGATAGTTGAGAGCGGTTCCCACGAGGAGTTAGCCGCAAAAAATGGTTACTATACAGAACTATTAAAATCAGATCGATTGGAGAAATTGTAATCTATTTCGCGATATCTTTAGCAAGTCGACGCACCCAGCGGTTCCAATATAAATTTTTCCCTTCTTAATTTCTTCAGTCATTACTCCATATTCTATATGACTATAATAAAGAAAAAGATATCGATTTAGTTACCTATCCAAACCGATATCCTTTTCATTGACTTTTTGGGAAGTTATACGCTAGCACAAAAAATAAACTTCACAACATACTATTACCATTTATGTATTACAATTTGACTGCTAAATTAGCGGAAAAACGCCTAGGCATCATCTGGTTCACGTAATTACCCCAGTATAGCTTATTTGTGAGGTTATCCACTTTAAAGCTTATCCGAACTCTCTTTGTTTCATAACCAGCCACAGCATTCATGACCACATATTCCGGAATATAAAATTCACCAAACTGACGCGATTGACTGATGTAGGCTTTGCTATTATAATTACCACCTGCACCAATAGAAAATCCCTGTAAGGCCTTAGCCTGAAATGCATAGTTCACCCATAAATTGGCCGTTTGCGCCGGTCCCGTCCACTGACGTAATCCATCGATATCTGCGTTTGTATTTATGGAGTAAGCTTTATTGTAAGAATATCCAGCGATAACATTGAAACCTTTGACCATGTTAACTATTAATTCTGTTTCAAGTCCTCTACTGATTTGGCCGCCGTCCTGTATGGTGAAACCATTACGGGAAGGATCAGGTCGGAGGATATCGTTCACTTTAATATCATAATAACTTATTGTCGAGTTTAATTTGCCATCAAGCACATTAAGTTTAAGACCGGTTTCCCATTGATTAGCATTACTTGGTTTAAAAACCGTTCGTGCGCCATCGGGCTGTATAGCAGGGCCATTGTTTGCGAATCCGTTCATGTAGTTTCCAAATAAAGATATCTTATCTGGTATAAGCTGATACACGAGTCCAAATTTCGGCGAAAGGTTTGTTTGGCTATACTTTCCGGTAACAGTATCAGCCGCCAGATCGTGTGATCCCCCAGATGCAAAGTGGTCAATGCGAAGGCTGGCCATGGCTAAAAAATTATGAGAAATATTAAAAACATCAGAAAAGTAGGCGCTATAAGTACTTTGTTCACTGATTGTACGTATGGGACTTAGTGTGGCTAAAATAGCATCTACAGTAGCTTTCGAAATATGAGTATAAGCTGGATCTTTTCCTTTTAGTGCAATACGGTCGAACGGGTAGGCAATAATGAAGTTTTCATTCGATCGGGCGTTATAATAATCCAGCCCCACTACTAAACGGTTGCGATGGCCAGCAAGTTCAAAGTCACCCGTGAAATTTTGTTGAATTTCAATACTATTATAATTTGAGTTACTATATCGGATATTTCTATTCACACTGTCCTGCATAATTTCATTCCATACGCGGTAGCCGACACTGGAGTGTTTTGTCTGCGAGATCAGCGTTTGTGATTTCCATTTATCTGACAATTGATAAGCGGCTTCAGCGTAAATGCTAACGGATGGTTTAGACTCCGTTAAGTCGTTCCCATGATAATATCTCTTCCAATTGATACCCAAGCTCTCTGTACTTGTTTTTGTAAATGACATTTCGGGAAATAGACGATGGAAATCATTTGCTTTCTGTTGATAAATCTCCGCATCGATCGAAATTGTTAAACGATCATTTACCTTATACAAGAGAGATGGTGCAATAAAAAGACGTTTGGTAAAGCCTGCATCCATGTAGTTGCCTTCATCGTGGTAAGCAATATTTGTGCGCATCAGAAGTCCGGCATCTTTTGCCAGGGGGCTGTTAATATCGGCCGTAATTCTATTCAGGTCAAATCCGCCCAATGTATATGAAATCTCACCCTTAGCTATGTCAAAAGGTTTCTTTGTTACCCGGTTGATCAATCCGCCAAAGGAGGTCAAACTATTTCCAAATAAGGTGGCGGACGGGCCTTTCAATACTTCGATGTGTTCAATATTAGCGACTTCCAAACTATTATCTTTTCTATCCTGAATACCGTTCCTGATAAAACTGTTGTTCTCAAAACCGCGCATATAAAAAGAGTTGCTTCCATTGACCAAACCCTGGCTCACACCAGTTACATTTTTTAGCACATCATTATAGGTAACGATGACCTGTTCTTGCAAAATTTCCTTGGGCACAACATTGTATACCTGAGGGTTCTCTAAATTTTTCAAAGGCAACTTCGCTACCTGTTCGGATTCTTTCTTTCCAAACCTGCGGTATCCCGATATTTCGATGCCGTCCAGTACCCTTTCTTTTAAACTTAATACAAAGTCTAATACCATTTCCTGGCCGTTAAGTAATGTGATTTGTTTTGACTCCATATCTGTGCCCAAATATTTTGCAGAGACTATATAGGTTCCAGCTTGTAGCTTAGTAAAGCTGTAATTTCCATTATTGTCCGTTTGGACAGATTTTTTGATTTCGGAAAGCGACACCGTTACAAATGGCATTTGTTCCCCAGTTTGCGATTTTATTGTACCACGCAATGCTGCTGTTTGGCAGACAGCTTTGTGTGACGAAAAAATCATAAGTAGAATAAAAAAGATCCCTATGGGATTATTAAAGTTAAAATTGATTTTTGGTTGCATGTCAATGAAATAGATAATTATGACTAAAAGGTTGTGTTTAATATTTATTTAGAACAAATATAAATAATATACCTATACTCCAAAATACTATTTGAATTTTGTGAATTCAACAATGGATGCATACGATTAGGAATGCTGCAAATATGCTTTGAGTGTAGTTTAATAAGAGTTTAGAATCTACTGGAAGATTGTTATGACCGCGACTTTTTATCAAAGTAGCGGCTAATAGCAAAGAAAAACAGTTGCTGAATAAAGAAAAGATCTGTATTTTGAACAATAATACTAAAAGCCTTTAATGGCCAAATATGCAGTATTAATCGGAGTAAACGAGGTCCATAACTTGGATTAAATATAGGTGTTCGTGTTGATAAGCAATTCAAACGCAACAACGGAGAGGTTCCAAGGTTGTACTAATGGGGGACGAATGTATATTCACCGTAAAAAACATGGAAGACAAAGAATTTAGATTTCAAGGACTGGATGCTAAAACTGAACTACACATTTCATTGGTGCTTGTTATTCCCGCATTAATTATGATGATCGGAACCCTGTATCTTTCCCATCTGTTTGTTTCTAATACATTTTTTCTTTTCCCAATTATTATTGCTGCACTGATTACAATTTTAGGAAGTATAACACTACTGAAGATCATGACCAATAGGATAAAAGAGAAGGAGTGGATCATCAGGATCATCAGAATCAACGATCAAGAAACTATCACCGCAAGATTTAGAAATTATGTATATAATTTTAATATGACTGATATCGTGATGATTAAAAATATGGGTAATGAAGGGGTCCGCTATTTAACTATTAAAACTAGCGATAAATTTCTTAAAATAAGGGTCGGCCACACCGGATTCGCTCCCTTTTCCAGCGACGAAGATATTAATAAGCTGGATGCATTTATAGATTACCTAAGGCCTTATATCGATCAGAATTTTAATACAAAGGTGCTCAAGAATGCAATAAACCCCAACGTTATTCCAAATTTTGGAGTATTTGTAAGAAAAGGTGAAAAAATAAAATACAGCATCATCAACAAGATGCAACCCTGGCAGGTTATTGCAATGATCTTATCCATAGGCATCATCATCATGATTCTTTTTTTCAATATAATGGAATATTACTTTTTTAAATAAAGTAAAAATAGCCGTATTAAAACTATTTAGAAAAATAGAAACTGGACCAAATTTATGGCGAAATAATAAGTTATTCATCGTCGTGACAAGACGGTGAAAGATATATATTTAAATTTAGACATGAGTAAAATTCTACGAGAACAGTTCCGAAAATATATCGAGATAACAGATGTCGAGTTTGATTATATCTTGAGTCATTTCATCTTTAAGAAATTCAAAAAGCATCAATTCCTCATACAGGAAGGTCAGTCCGTATTAAATGATTATTTTTTGCTTTCTGGCTGCGTGAAATCATATTATACTGACGAAATTGGGAAAATACATATTCTTCTTTTCGCTATTCAGGATTGGTGGATAACAGATTACGAAGCCTATTATGATCAAAAGAAAGCAAAAGTAAATATTGACTGTCTGGAAGATACCGAAGTGCTATGCCTTAGTAATGAAAACAGAGAAAAGCTCTGCCGGGAATACCATCAAGTCGAACATTTTTTCAGAAAGAAAACAAACCGCAGGAACGTGGCGTTGCAAAACAGAATCCTATCGTTATTAAGTAGCTCTGCAAAGGAACGTTATGAAAAGTTTGTACAGGAGTATCCATCGTTGGTGCAAAAGTTGCCCAAGCACATTGTAGCTGCTTATCTTGGTGTAACAAGGGAAACACTGAGTCGTTTATACTCGCCAAACAATTGATCTACCTCACATTTTTTTTGTGAGGTATGTCCTTTATATCTTTAAAGAATACCCTGATTTTTGTTTTGTCAAATTAAAAATCAAGAGCAATGACAAAATTTAACATTCAAACAGAAAGCAGCACTGTCAACTGGACAGGAAAGAAAGTTCTAGGCTTACACACGGGAACTATTCAAATCAAAGATGGTTTTTTGAGTTTCGAAAACGATGATATCATCGATGGAGAAATACATATTGACATGACTTCAATTGTCATCACCGATATTTCTGACAAATCTATTTACAAGGAGTTTTTTGATCATTTAAACCACGATGATTTTTTCTCGGTCGATCAATTTAAGACGGCATCTTTGAAAATCAAGAATGGAAGAAAGGAAAATACGCATTACATCATTAGTGGCGACTTGACCATTAAGGAGATTACACAGCCCATTCGTTTTACGGCAAATGTAGAACTATTTAACGATTTCTTGCATGCATTGGGCGAAATCAAAATTGACCGTACATTGTACAATATTCGGTATGGCTCCGGAAAGTTTATACCGAATTTGGGCGACAAATTGATTTACGATGAGTTTGTACTACAGTTCAAATTAGTTGGGCAACGCTAAATTTATTCATATGTGGACAAAAACAAATTTCACTAAATTACTTGGAATAGATTTACCCATCGTTCAAGGACCCTTTGGTGGAAAATTATCCTCAGAGGACCTTACAGCACTCGTGTCAAATAAGGGTGGATTAGGGTCTTACGGTGGACAGCCGTATGATGCTGCCGAATTAATTTCTATTGCTAGCGGCATCAGAAAATTAACCACAAAACCATTTAACATTAATCTTTGGGTTAATGATCAAGACGCTACGGCAAGAGATTTTGATGAAAGTAAGTTTCAGCAAGTTATCAAACTTTTGGAACCGTACTTTGAAGAGGTCGGTACAGAACCACCCACATTTCCTTTGCCAGGCGGTCCTAAGTTTGAAGAGCAGATTGAAGCTATTTTTGAGATAAAGCCAGCAGTTTTTAGTTTTGTTTATGGCATACCCTCTGAAGCTATTTTGGAGAAATGTCGGCGGTTTGGAATCATAACGATAGGAGCTGCTACTACTTTAGATGAAGCTATCGCTATAGAACATGCCGGGGTAGATGCCGTGGTAGCCACAGGATTTGATGCAGGTGGGCATCGGGTTTCATTTCTGAATAAACCTGAGGAAAGCTTAATAGGAACCTTTTCATTGATTCCGCAAGTCGCGGATACCGTAAAAATTCCTATCATAGCCGCTGGCGGTATTGCCGATGCCCGTGGGGTAAAAGCGGCAATGGCATTAGGTGCCGATGCTGTGCAAATAGGAACTGCTTTTCTGGCTACCCGGCAATCAGGAGCAAGTAAAATACATCGTGAAAAATTATTCTCTAAAGAAGCCCGCTATACAACGTTGACCAAAGTTTTTACTGGAAGGCTATCGCGAGGGTTGAAAAACCGCTTGACAGAGGAGTTAAAAGAATTTCAGAATAGTCTTGCCCCTTATCCATTGCAGGGAAAAATTGTTGGTAAACTGGGAGCGTACCCTGCAAATTCCGAATCGAATCCTGAAATGAAATCGTTTTGGGCAGGTCAGGCAGCCTCTATTCTCCAATATCATGATGCGGAAAAACTGATTGCAGCTATTATTGCTGAAATGGAAAGATAATAAGTATGTGTGATTTAAAAATGATCCAAAGATTACTTTTTACAGGTTGTATCAATTATAGAAAAGCCGAGTTTTAAAGGTCGGCTTTTCTATACCCAATTTTCGCATTTGAAATTCGTCCATAATGGATGTCATATAGTTTTTTGAAACATGTTCTGATATTCCCTACATATTCTAAATCATAAGCCTTCATTCTTTCGAATTAGCTCAGCGATATACCGATTTTAGGCGTTCCCCATTGGAAATTCCATATCCGCAGTCAATTGCCTCCGGATAACCTCGGCTGTCCATCGATCGAGGTAATACGCTGTGCCAAGATGCCGCTAAAGCCCGATCCGCGGAGTGAGTAGGACGGATTTTCTCATCGGGAAAAAACAGACATAGCGAAAGTAAAGCATATAACATATCAGGTTTTACGGCCTCTCGAATACTGTCCAAGCGGCCTTTTTTTATAGGAAGTCACCAGAAGATCATTCCGCCCGCTAGTAGTATCAGTTTGGCGCGGAAAACGTAAGAATGTGAGAATAAAAACGTAATTTCATCGATCAAACAGCTTTAACATGACATTTCTATACCAATATCTTCGTGTATTTGCGGTGCTAGCTACATTCCAATTTTCTCTCCATGTTTTTGCGCAAAAACAATCAGGAGTGGACAGCAATGCGTTGGCAATTCAATTCGTTGAAAGACAACTTCCTGAGGGCGACTATACCGCGGCGGTGTTGGGTGTTCCCCGACCCAACGCAGCGCAGGGCGCAATTGTTGAGAAAATGAAACAAGCGATGAGAGCCAATGAAGATTGGTTTTTTAAAACAATGAAGGAATTAAAACCAGGAGAAACGATACCGTATCACAAAAATCTAGGTATTAGCGAAGAGGAGTATGCTATATTTATAGCTTTCTCCCAATCTGTCAAATTAGACAAAATAGGGGTTATGGAGGTCAAGATTGTGCGTAAGGAAAATAGTTTACATTTTGAACCGAAAGACTTCGGAGACTATTTAAAATACCTAGTCGTCGATTTAAAAGACCATAGACTCAGAGTTGATAATGTGGGCTTGGAATACAAAGAGCAGATCACTATGGATGCCAAACGGACAACATTGGTTGCAGGGCCTTGGGTAGGTTACTCCTGGCAACTCGAAGAAGTTAAGAAAGACGGAAAACTAATTTCAGATCCGAATAAAGTAGCTCCTGCAGAAATGGAAGAACTGGATATAAAATCTATTAAGGTAATCATTGGCAAACTCGATCATAGCAATCAGTGTTTTCTGTATCTCAAGAGTAACATCGTCAATAAAGGACATTTGCTTGCAAAACAGGATTTAGCTCTTTTATTAACGAAAAAATAAGCCGAAATCCAACGTTATGTCTAACTCATCCACTCATCCGTAGTAGTATTGACAACCGCAATACCGTTTCTGAGGTTAGCTTTAAAAGTTTAAGAATGCAAAAAAACAGGAACGCCTAATTTTAGCAGGAGCTATGGTATTACTTTCTGGTATGATGGCAATAGCGGATGTTTTAAGTCCTCTATGTTGGTAAGCTGCTAAAGTTATCGCCTGCCCGGGAACCAAAGTCAGGCCTTCTTTGGGATTTGAATATAAGCTATTGATCGACTTTAATACATTATCGTAAAGTTCTTGCTGTTTAAAATTTGTGACCCCCCCTGCAAAAATGGAGCATTTAAAAGTAGAGAATTCGGACTTGAATTACTAATTTAAAAGGGATGAGAACAGCAGCCTCATTCCAATTTAAGTTTATGAAAGGAATATTTCACTTAATTTAGTTAAAACTCAAGAGTTTTATCATATCAATGAACAAAATGAAATCAGAAAAAGAGATTGTACTGAATATACCTAAAGATTGCGATAATTCCCCTAAAAGAAGAATTATTAGGGATTTTGTAGTTGCCTTTTATAAAAAAGATTGGCAAAAAATTAATGAAATGCTTGAAGACAAATTTACTTTCAAAATTATCGGCAATAGAAATATAGAAACTGATGATGAATTTGTAAAATACTTACATAGTTTTATTAATGTAGTCGAACTGAATATAGATGAAATTCTAAGCCACGGTAAATATGGTGCATGTAATGGAACGATTAAATATAAAGCAAAAGAAGTAAATTATGCATATTTCTTTGAGTTTCAATCTGCAGGGAAAAATACCATTAAAATAATTTCCGAGTATAAAGTTATCAATCAATAGCTAAAATTCTCTTTAATTCGAAAGAGATCGATTATGCGACAAATCTCACACGCACTATAGCAATGGTAACCAATCTTTTTTTGTGCTAATTATTTTAGTATTTTTCAATTTATTATTGTATATTTACTCGATAACCAATTAATAAATAATATGGCTAGATCAAAAAAACATTTGGGTAGGTATGTAGATCCACGTACCGATTTCGGTTGGAAATTTTGTCAATAAACAATTAGCACGAGGTAAGAAGGGCAGTGATTATTACCTACCAGAGGTTTACTTTATTGGTATTTTGGAGTTTGACATGGATAGAAATGGAAGCTCTGGGGTATCCCGTGTCACAGGGCGGCCTTATTTCTATGATGTGGCGCTGTGTGACAAAATGACCAAAGAAATATTTTATGATAAATTGGGATATAAAATGATTTCGCTTCCATTATTTAATAAACAGCCAGAAGAACTAAAGACAGTTATGGATCAGTGGTTGTACTTACTTAAACATTTGAGTACCATGGATAGATTGCCANNGAGGAGGAGCTAATGTCATACGAAGCAAGTTTAAAACATAAGCGTGATGCTGAGAGCGTATTTAATTCGGCCAAGAAATCCGGAGAAGCTTTGGGTCACGCTAAAGGCTTAGCAGAAGGATTAGCAGAAGGTAAAGCTAAAGGTCTAGCAGTAGGAGAGCGTAAAAAAGCTCTTGAGACTGCTAAAGCATTTAAGGAAATGGGGCTACCTATAGCTGATATCGCTAAGGGCACAGGACTTTCTGTCGAAGAGGTCCAAAAACTCTAAGTTTCTTTATTTTGGATGACTGCTCCACACCGATAGATGAATGGGCGGAGCCCATTAAATTGGTTGACACAGTCTATGTTGCAGTCTCGAACCTTTCAAATTATGATTGATAGATTTTTTTCAATTGTTATCTTCAATTCTTTGCCACGTGTTTTTAAGATGTATTTAAATTTAGCAATGTCAGATCACATTCTTCGCTAGGGCAACTTCCACCTGCAGAATTTTTAATGAAATATGGTAAACAGGAGAGTTTCCCAATCATCCAACAAGATAATAATAATAAATTCGGCTGGAATTATTTAGTTTTGAATATAGTTAGTTAGGGTGAGATTACAGTGGTGCCGGTAAAAAGTATCCGGATAAGGACTGGATCGGAAAGAAATAAAATCAGTGATATTAATCAGAATGAGAAGTGGATTTTGATCTGTCTCGCCCATGATTCGTGAATACGACAGCAGGCACAAAAGTTTATAACTGAAAAGTAATTATATGCTAGAAATAATCAGGGTCACAAAGGAAGAAATTACAGCAGATAGTCTAAAAGTACTTTTTGAAATTGATGCTATCAAAAAAAAATTGCGGCAGAACTGTTTTTAGAGCAGGACGGTTCATCAAAAGAAGACTATAAAGCGCTTTTGGCACAAAGTAAGCGAGTGCTCGAGACATTGTTTATTAAGAATGAGATTGTTGAAATTACAAAGGCGATTGCAATAGAAATCACCGAGAGTGCCTACGAAGGCGATTTGAGAGAGAAAGAGTATGCTGAGCTAAGGCAAGATCTGCTGATAGATCAATTTCATTTTTTTGAAGAAGAATTGATCATCGTTTTTGTAGCGCCGAAGATTTTTTCCAACAATGCCATCAATGTACAGCTAGATTATTCATTGGAAATACAGGATCTTAGTATTGATATGTAACTATTACAATTGAAGCGCGAAAGTAAGTTATGCTTTTTATTTTACAAATTATTTGTTCAACTCAGTCTTGAATTATGGTTTCTCTGGATTCATATTACGACTTGTAACCTTTAAACTAGTGATTATACTCCAGTTATTAAGTTGTAAACAAATTCTCTAGGCATGATTACATTAAAAGTACGCTTTGGTTCCAGCCAGAGTTGCCTAATATATTCAAACGAGGGTGCTTGCCCGATTGGGCAAACGGAACAATAAAGAGGAACAAATAAGGCGCACTACAACGTACGCCTTATTCTCATATCCAAAAAGCAAAATTCGAAAATGTTTAGCTATGAAACATTTTTGTAGATACCGCAATTCTGTTCCAAAAATTCATCTGATTGATGGCAACAATCATTTGAGCGACCTGATGGTCGTCAAAATATTTCTGAACTTCTTGAAAGACGGATTCACATACACCGTTTTCAGAAATTTCTGTTACCTGGTCAGCCAATGCTAAAACAGCTCTTTCCTCATCATTAAACAATGGGCTTTCCTTCCATGCTGTCAGAGCATAGATACGAGATTCCGTTTCCCCTAATCTTCTAGCATCCTTTGTATGTATCTCAATGCAAAAAGCACATTTGTTGATTTGCGAAACCCGAATTTTGATTAGCTCACGAAGGTTTACGCTTAGGTTTGTAGTTGATAAATATTTTTCCATAGCATATAAGATTTCATACACTTTTGGTTCCAATTCCTTAATGTTGATGCGTTGTTTCATTTTTGTCTATTTTTCGTAGTTAAAAAGATATTTCTGTTTTCCTCCTGTTATGCTCATATTTGATTTTATAATTCATTATTTGAGTAATGCAAAGTTGAATAAATATAATTTGATAAAACTTAAACAGGTTTAAGAAATGGATTAAGATCATTTTTTACCTATCAGGATATTAATAGATTACTTTATTTTCTTAAATTAGGTAATTTGAAGTAATGAAAAATATTAAAATGGATACTTTTAAATTAGATAACCCTGCCTGGTATTCACTAGATGAAGCACATGAGGAATTCGCAGTTAATTATGATGGCCTAAAGTTTTACCAACCTGCTTATTGTCCATTTGGAGGGGTATTTAATGATAAATCGGTTGCGCTCAATATAGCAGATTATGCTTCATTCACAGACTATTTTTTCCTAATTGGCGATGAGCCCAAGATTGATCAGAACGTCAAAATTGATGGCGAACTTGTATGCAATCAGATGATTCTTGAGAAACCAATCGATTTAGAATCCAATGAATATATAGTTGAACTGCAGACATATGAACAAAGAGTTCAGCTTTCCACCCTTGTGAATCTCGTTCAGCCGGGCTATTTTAAAGAGAAAACTGCTGATTTAGGAACATATTATGGTATTTATAAAGATAAAAATCTCATTGCAGTGGCGGGAGAGCGTATGAAGATGAACAATTATACCGAGTTAAGTGCTATTGTGACCCATCCCGACTATACCGGTAAGGGGTATGCAAAACAGTTGATTAGCCACGTAAGCAATAAAATATTTAACAGATCCAAAATTCCCTATTTGCACGTTGCTTCTGATAATGCGAATGCGATACGCTTATATCAAAAGCTGGGGTTTGTATCTAGAAGAAAATTAAGTTTCTGGAAGATGAGTCGCGTTTTGCGGTAGAAATTAAATATAAAAAAACGTACTATAGAGAGTAATTAACAATTACTGATACGTATTGTTATACGAACTGAATTTTTAAAGAACTAATGATATATGAAAGAAAAGGTAAGAAAATATTTAAAAGAGCATGAGGTTAATCTACTTGCTGATAGTCAAGTTATGGCAAAAGAAATACTGCAGCAATATAGGTGTGGCAATCACTAAAAATAAATATGTATAGAAACTAGAATAAAGCCATGCCTATATTACGTGTTATTAGTACCTGCATATTATTTTTTCTCTGTCTTACACACCATGCCCAAAATAGTAATACATCTTTTGATGGTGATTCAATTTTAATAAATAGTATTGAGAAAGGCGCTATTCAAAAAATAATTACAACACCAGATAGCATCTGTGCGTTGAAAAAGAGATTAAAGTGTGCTCTAGAAAGAGATGTAGAAAGACCATTTATGTGGGATCTTTTTGTTTCATCTAATGACACCTTATTGCAATTTTATAATTACAAAGATCTGGTTATCGACGGCACAACGTTTAAAGCTTTCTATTTGAAAGTAGATTATGAGGATGGAGATTATCAGGCAATTCTGCTTGTTAATGAGCTACCTTTTGTAGAATACACGAGTTTGTTATGTTACGAGGTACTTCATTCAGAAGAAACCTACCGGCGTTACAGCGAGATTAAACAAAGTCTAGTCACTATTCATTTAAAAACCGAAAAAGCTGATAAAGCTTTGAAGTATGAGGTTAAGGATGGTTTGTTCCTTGATTACCTAAGCACGCCATCGGTTGATAAAAAATGGGGAGATTACCAGCTAAAGGGCCTAACCAAAGATCAGCTGAAAAATGGCTATTGGATTGAGAAACGGTATGACATTATGTTCAATAAAAATATGGTCGAAGATGGGCATTATATCAACGGTAAACGAACAGGTGAATGGAATTATTCTGAAAGTGGGCCTGTCCAACTCATTAAAACGTATCGCGATGGTCTATGTATCGCTATAAAATACCCATAACAAGGAATACGAATGGCCTTTTATTATTTCGATGCGAAAAGGTGCCGGGCAGAGGAAATTATAAATATTGTAAAATCTGAAGAATTTCAACAACGAAATTTAGATGGCGACTCCTGGGAGTATGTCGAGAAATCTTTAAAAAAAGAATATTCAGATCAATTAGATATTTTAAAAAGGATATCCACTACGAACTTTTCTAAACATTTTTTTAAAGAGCTAATAAATCAATATGAGATAGAATTCTCCTAAATCTCTATAAAAGCACTACAAAGATATATAAAATGTAAGCGCGTGATGGCGACGAGCTGTTTGCGTAGTCTGTTTAGCCTGGCTGGTGATCTTTTAATCCTTGTTTAAATTGTTCGGAATAAACACTCGAACCGATTGTTAAGAATTCGTGATTGCCGGCAGAACTGGTTTTGTAGCGATTATTGCCATAAAAATCCGAGTGTCCATCGGCAACAAAAACATCATAAGAGGTAACGCCCAATTTTTTTGATATCCTGGGAATGGAAATAATTGGAAAATTTGAAGATCATCTGGGTTACGATGGTGTGATGTTGGGTATGCCTGACAAAACCTATCATCTGGAGTTTACCCAGCAAGCGGAAAAGTTTCCTTTACCTGAGCCGACGAAAGAAAACCTACTAGTCCTTTACTACGATAATGAAGACGACTATAAACGCGCAAATGACCGTTTCAAGAATGCGGGAATTGGCGCCGTCGAACCTGAAAATCCTTACTGGAAAGATAAGAGTGTGACGTATGAAGATCCAGACGGATGGAGGGTTGTACTGTTTAACGGAGTATATAATCCTTAGTCAGTAATCGAGCTGTCTATTTATATAGCTAGTCGCAGCGATTATTATTTTTAGCCTCGTATTATGAACGATAGACCAGCGCCAAAAAATCAAAATTTCTTGGCGCTCTTTTTTGAAATGTCTATTCTTTTTCGAAAATTGATGGCAATAATTGACCTGCAATATAGGTACAGTTCAACATGATCGAATCGTCACATTTAACCAGTAATATGTATTACATCTTTATTCATCCACGATGGAGATTATCCGTAACATCATTGTAATCACCTTTTCTTTAGTCAAAGGGATGACATTATGAACAATCGTATAACCTTCCACAAAAGGAATAAGGAAGTTCACAACATCTTCAGGCTTGCGGCAAAATTTGGATACCAAATTAATCATCCAAAGACAGTATGTTTTATAATATGCTTCTACTGCGTGCTGCAAATCTTCATTTCTAGCTGCCAAAGTCCATATCTCCTGAAACATCAATGTTTGATGGCTGGATTTGCTATCAATTAATAACATGCTCAATACCTTTTCCAAAAAAGTATCTTTATCGGGCACGCTATTCTCGGTTAAAAGTTTTATGGTCTGGGTAAGTTCTTTTTTACAGCTTTCAAAGTAAAATTCAACTGTGGCAATGAAGAGGAGGTCCTTATCCTTATAATAATATTGAAGGTTACTGAGCGAGATATTAGCATGTTTAGCAACCATTCTCATCGATAGTTTTTCGGCTCCCTGTTCAGTTAGGATCGCTATTGTTGTGGATAAAATCTTGTGTAACCGCTCTTCCTTTTTATGCATTCGACAAATTTAAAAATAAAATATCAAAAAATATTTTTATATAGGTCAAATGACCTATATTTGTATTAGGTCGATTGACCTATTTTAATAATGCAATAGGATAATAGCAAAAAGATATACGAACATGAAAAATGCATCAATTTTACACACAGCCAATGAATTTGTATCCAAAGGAGACCATGAAGGGTTCTTAGCCTACTGTACTGATCAAACAAAGTGGGTATTTGTCGGGGAGCGAACGCTGAATGGTAAGGAAGAAGTCCGTACTTATATGGAGGAGTTTTATGAGGAACCGCCAGTTTTCAACGTAGAGAAGACGATTGAGGAGGAGGATTTTGTTACAGTGACCGGAGAAATCCGATTGAAAAACAAGGCCGGAGAATATGAGCATTTCTATTATTGCGACATTTGGAGATTCGAAGATGGAAAAATAGCAGAACTTAAAGCATTTGTTATCGGGAAGCCCCAGTAATTCACGGATCTTTATACTATTTGCCCCTAAAGCTTAGTTTAAATTTTCTGTCGACTTATTTCCGAAAGTTGAATGGATGTAGTGGGGAATCTGAAAACAGTCAACGTATTAAAGCATGAGAAGAAATAGCGTTTTAACATGATAAAAATAGTAGTTTTAAACCATACCAATATCAATGGAAATGTCCAGAATCAGATTTTTGAGCTGTTTAAGCAATTGAGTCCCAATAAAAGACAATCGAAATTGGATGAAATTTTAATTCAAAACAACGAGGTAACTTTACTAGCTTGTTTTATCGGAGACAGAATAGTCGGCATTGCCTCCATGGCAGTCTACCACGTAATCTCAGGTAGGAAAGGCTGGATTGAAGATGTTGTGGTAGACAAGGGCTATCGTGGAATGGGAATCGGGAATAGACTTATCGAAAAACTACTGTCCATCTCCAACGAACAGCAACTAAGTGAAGTGCTGCTATTTACCGAAGAACACCGTACGTCTGCCATCGGACTCTATGAAAAGCTTGGTTTCAGTAAAAAGAGTAGCAACATCTATATATTAAAAAAATAATGGAGATTAGAAAATGCATCTTATTTTTATGTCTGATGTTTAATTTCAGTTATTCACAAGTTATTGCTCGATGAAATTAAACTGGTTTTCGAAAAGTTTACCAATCAAAGGAAGAGGTTTCTTGACTTCACCGGCAGCATTGATGACTCCGATGATAAAAAGAATGAAAAGTACGATTCCAATAAAATTAATAAAATAGAGTGAAGGAACTAATAAAAGAACAAACCACATGCTGAAATTAAATATCACTGTAGTGATAAAGAGGCCAAAACCCTGTTTCAAATGGTAGGTTACAAGATCATTTTTAGGAGTGATATCATTCCTTTTAACATACGCTATTAACCATCCGATAATGGTGATGTAAGATAAAATTGCTGCAGTTTTGCTAGTCATAATCTGATTTTTTTTTACAAAACTATCATAACGCCCGAATTTTTTGTCAGCAGATTTTTTTTCTGTCCTGATGACTTTGCGTTTCTGCAGTTTGGATTTTTATCCGGTTTGAAGTCTAATCCTCTTCGTTTTTCATGATTCTAAAGAAATGTTCTCTGTTAGCTCGGGATATAGGGATTGTATCATTGTTCAGCATCATTATAACCCCATCCTTAGAGAAGCTTGTGACGAAATCTGTATTGATTAAATGCGACTGATGTACGCGTATAAAATTGGGTGAAATAAGTATATCTTCATAATATTTCAATGGTTTGGAAACAATAATGTGCTGCCCGTTCTTGAGAATAAATGTTGTATAAGAACCTGAGGTTTCACACCTGATAATGTTTTTGAGTTTTACAACATGCATAGCTTCTATGGTAGGAAGCACTATTCTATCATGCTTCTTGGCGATGCTAGAAGAAGGAGCAATAACATTTTGAAAATCCATGTAATCCGATTTTTTGAGTGCTATACGATCAAGCGTCTCTCTTAACTCATCATAGTCTATTGGTTTCAGGAGATAGTCGATAGCATTGAATTTGAATGCCCTTATCGCATGCTCCTCATAAGCGGTAGTAAAAACAAGATGGAAGTTTTTATGGTTAATCTGTTCAAGAACATCAAAACCGGTCCCGTTTTTCAGCATGATATCCATAAAAACTAGGTCTGGCTTTAAACGGTCAATAATTTTGACGGCTTCTGGCAGCCCTTCGGCGTAACCGATCACCTGTATTCTGTCAGACGCGACCATTTCAAGAAGGATAGAAAGGGCCTCTCTCAGATGATATTCATCTTCTATAATAACTGCTTTATACATATTTATACTATTGGAATATTGATAGTGATTGTGCATCCCTCGTCAGAGCTTTGTTTTGTAAAATGAGGAATAAGTTTGTCTGAGTCATTCTTTGCATACAGTGCCAGTCTTTCATCTATTATTTTTATAGCCAATGGATCATGTTTGTCTTTGTTTTTCCCTTTTTGGGAAGCTTCCATTCCGATTCCATTGTCTCTGATAACACAAATCAATACCTGCTCCGATGATTTTTTTGTGAATGTTATAACCATGTTTCCTTTTCGATGTGTCAACGGTTTTAGCCCGTGTTCGATCGCATTTTCCACCAAAGGTTGTATGAGTAGGGGTGGTATTTTTTCGTACATATTTACTTCATCTGAAAATTCGAACCTATAATCAAATGAATGGTTAAGCCTCAGTTGTTGCAATTCAATGTAACTTTTCAAGTTTTCTGTCTCCTCTTCCAAGGTTACTGATTCTTTTCTGGAATGATACAAGGTCTCTCTGGTTAGCCGTGCAAATTTATTAAGATAGGTGAGCGCTTTTGTACGGTCACCTTTCAGGATGATGCTCTGAATATTTGCAAGGCAATTAAAAATAAAATGAGGGTCCATCTGAGACTGAAGAAACCGCCGTTCCAAAGAAAGCTTTGCCAATAGATTTTCAAGGCTGTCCTTTTCCAGCAGGTTGAGCTTGAGTTGGTCATTTATTTGCTGCTGCTTCAAGTTATCAGCTTGCTTCTGGTAAAATCGCTTTCTATAATAAAAAGAAATGAAGATAAAAATAACGATAAGAAACAAGATCAGTGAAATTACATATCCAAGATTCTTATTTTTTTCCTGAAGCAATTTTTCATTCTCTAACTGTTTTATTTTACGGATTTTTTCAGCAGATTCAAATTTTATTTCCGCAAGCTGCAAATTCCGTTGCATTGCTTCATCGTAGGTAAGGCGGTTATATTTGCTAAAAGACTGGTCATAGAGATAATAAGAAGAATAATCTTTTTCCCTTGCAGCGACTTCTTTGAGACTGGCGTAAAACTGGGATAATATTTCATGGTCTTTATAAGGTAGCCGAAGCTGGTAAGCAATTCCGTCCAGAAACAATTTCTTCGCTTTGCTATAGTTGCCCTGATACAATAAATACTTTCCACGCAATCCTAGGCTGTTTCTATAAGTAGCCTTCACGCCGTATTTTTTGCTTATGGCAATGGCCGTATCCAATTGTCGCGCAAATAACATTCCATCCATCAGTTTTGGCCGTCTTATCAACAGTGCTGCAAGATTAAGATGAGAAATAGCGATGTTACTCTTACTAGGTATCCTGCTATCGTTCTCTGCGGAATAGTCTGCGGTCTGTTTTAAAAATTTCACAGAATTTTCCCATAAGGAAATGTTATCCGGGTCTTTATCTGTCAAACCTGTCAGGTAAGAGCCCATTGCCAATCGGGCATGTAGTATGCTTTCGGCATCTGAAGATTGTTGCGCATGCTTCATAGCCTCGCGCACATATTTTTCGACCCGATCATCCGAATTTAAGGAAAAGCTATAGGAAATATCGGCGCATATTTGAGCACAGAGAGCATAATTCTTATGCTTTTCAAAAAGTGTATTGGCTTGAAGCTGGTAATTCAGCGCGGCTGCATTGTCATCGAAATATGATTTAAGATTTCCCATAACCATATAAGTGTAAGCCTTTGCGCGCTCATCGTTGGTTTGTGAGGAAATTTTGTAGGCTTGCTCGGCATAGTTATTAAATTCCTTCGGGCTATTCAGCCTTCGATAAGTTAACGCCAAAAAGGCAAGACAGATTGCTTCATCTTTTTTAGAATTTGATTTCTTGGCCAGTATTAGCGCATTATTGAGCATTTGTTTAGCTTTCGCACTATCCGTAAATCTATACGAATATCCCTGGGATGCCAATGACTCTATTTTTGAGTCTTGCGCTTTCAGTGAAGCGGTCAATGCCATCAGCGGGATTAATATTGCACGGAAAAAATACAGTCTGGTAAAATATAGGTGATCCATAAAATGCTGCAATATCTTTTTGCAAATATAGCTATTAAATCATTGGTTTAATTTTTCGAATAGGGACTCAAATCCACCATACAACAAGTAAAAACATCCAGATACAGATTACCTATTGGAATCGATAGCTTTAAAGTAGTAATATTGATCTACTTGATATACAAAACACATCATTATATGTATTTTATAGAAATATTTAAACCGTTGAAATTTTCCCTGTTCTTATTTTTAATGATTTCTAGTATCTCTAATGCGCAGACTAAAAAGAATACCAAAAATAAGATCGAATTTTTAGTGAAAGGTAAAGATGGTATAGCTATTCATGCAGCACGGGGAGTATCGCTGACATTCAGTAATCCTAACAAAGGTGCTTCATTTAGTTTTGCTTCACCCAGTGAAAATAAAAGAATAGAAAAAAAATATTTTTTGACTATCGATTTTGAAAAGATGAATGCTGAAATTCTCAAATTGTTGACCGACTATGAAAGTGATTTTTCAGGTGAATTGCGGGTCATTAGTCAGGTGGACAATAACCTTTCGCAGAAAATAGAATTTTTTGGCGCATCGCTGGATAACGTTGCCTACCAGAGTACGCGGGATGAGGCTAGTATGTTCCTCTATCTTTGGTGCAGTGAAATAAACGTAAACGGTGTTAAACTTGATTAACTATGGAAAATACAATTAAAAATTTTAAGAAAGAGGGTAACCGTTATATACTTAAACGGCAGTATGGATTCGGTATATTGATTGTCGCTGGTCTTACAGTCTTGGCCTGGTTCGGATACACATCTAATAATGCAGCAATGATGTGGATTTTTGGAATCTTCGCGGCACTATGTTTTTTATCCATTTATACAGAGCGCATGGTGATTGACTTAGATGAGAAAGCTTTGTTTATCAAAAGAGGTTTAAAAGCAGAGACCTGTATTCCATTTTCAGATATTGCCCATTACCAGATGAGCAGGTTGATTTACATCTTTATACCTGTCAACACATCACTTAATGTGCGTTATTTTTCCGCAGGTGAAGAGAAGTTCGCTATCGTTGCACAAGGCCTGTCAAAACGAGCTATGCAGGATATTTTGAATGATATTGAAGAAATAACGCAACCTTATGTCGGCAATCAGCAAGTATAAAATTGTTGACAGCGGTAGGATTTTTAGTTTTACGCCCAACCGCCATAGCGTTAAGTTATCAGTTTGGACACTTGGTGTAATTTTGTCACTGGTTTTGTTAGCCATTATCTTTTTTCGTGATATCAACCGGGGAATGGTCATTCTGCTTACTGTTCTTGGTCCATATCTTATCCTACACAGCCTTTATGATATTTTTATACGCGCCGAAATATGTTACGTGTTTGACCGAGAAGATCGGATCGTATATATAGAAAAGCCCTTATTTCCTACAAAAAAGATTATGTCCTTTGAAGAAATTGTCATTTTCACCAGCACCACGGGAAGCTATTGGCATTATGCTATTGGGGCAAAGAATAATCATTTGGTTAAAAGCTACCGTATCAGTGAGGATTTTAGGGAGGGCAGAAAAAAATCGTCAAAAGAATCAGCATACGAGAACGCTATTTTAGCAAAGCTCTATGAAATGCGGCAATTGCCTGTACGTTAGGATTGAACCACACCGTGGTCAATCGCTCTGAATTTAAAATAATTATACACAACAATGAAAGATACACTTCATCAGAACGCATTAAACGCAGTTGCCGAAGGCAATTATGCCTTGGCTGCGAAATTTTGGCTGGACGGATATGCTCTTCCTCATGATTTGGAGGAACTTCATGAACTATTTTACCATATCAATAACCTCAATGAGGCAAGCGTTGACCCTAATCTATGTGCCATATTGGGTCTTATAGCACTCGACTATAATGAAATATTTGAATCCGACAGAGAGAAAGCGTTAGAAAAATGCTTGGACTGGGCTATTAGTGGGCTTAAAATTGATCCTGAGCATTACCATTGTTACCGGAATGCTGGTTCTGCACTGTACTGGCTTGAAGACTGGGATGCGGCTTTGCGTTATTACGAAAGATCCTGTCAATTACGATCCGCTCCAGTCTTAGAGATACGAATCTTCCGGATAATCAATAGACACAGTGACTATCCGGATTTTTCGCAACTTCATCCTTCTGCAGATTCGCAATCTGCTATGGAATTATACAATGCCGGGGTTGAAATCGATTATGTTCTCAAGCAATATGCCGAAATGTCCGGAGCTGAGAACCAACGGCTCACCGAACTAAAAATACAGTTCTACACCCAATCTTATCAACTTTTTAGAGCGGCAGTTTTGACAGCGCAGACGAACAGTCTTAATTACGACCCGCATACGTTCGCCATGTGCTGTAATAATCTTGCGCGGGAACTCAATTTTAAAGGGGAATATCAGGATGCTGTTACCATTGTCAACGAGGGCATAGCACAAAGTAAATTTATGGTGATTCTTCTCAATAGAATGTACATTTATATGAGTGCTGGTATGCCTAAAAGTGCTATTATCGATGGCGAAGAGCTTTTGAGAGCGTATTCTGAAGAAATGGACTTTATTACCTTAATTAGCACGATTGATGTGGTATGTCTGAGCCACTCGGATATTGGTCAATATCAGGAAATGCTGTACTGGGCCGACCAGGGACTCGAATATTATCAATCGGTAAATCCAGGTGACCCACTTCTTCAAGACGAGGAAGTTGTACGCTGTGTAACCAATTTCTACATATCTAAATCCAAAGCCGGGTCGATGCTTGGCTTAGATGTTAATAATTCGGTGGATTCCGAACAGGCTGACTCCTTACTGGAAGCTATGCCCGACAATCCGAGTTTGATGATAAGCAGAGGAGAAACGTTTTTAAGGGATAAACAATGGGAAAAGGCTTTGGAATGTTACAATCAAGCAGTACATTTCGGGCTAGAAAAAGGAATGGCAAGATCTGTTCAGGTCGCATTGTACAACCGGGGATATGTTTTAGAAGTGCATATGAAAGATAGCGAATCAGCTCTTGATAGTTTTGAGCAGAGCATTGGGCATGGCAACACAGATTTTTGGTGTTATTACTGGGCCGTACACAGCGCATACCACTTGACAGAAAATGAAAAAACTGTGCATTACGGTACATTGGCAATCTCCATGCTGCCGGAACAGAAAGAAATTACAGATGATATCGCGGCAGAACTATATGAACATATCGGTACTTCGCTGATTGATATCGGACATTACACAGAGGCAGTGAAAAATCTTGAAATCTCACTTGGACTTTTCTATAATCGTATTACAGAAGATAACTTAAAAATCGCACGGGCGAACGTCAAAGAGCCAAGCTTTTTTAGAAAACTTTTCGGACAATAGCAAAATTTTAATCTTATAAACTTAATATCGGCGTATGAAGGGTACAATCATCAGAAAAATAAAAAAATCGGACAACGATACTCTTTTAAAACTAATTCGAGCTGTGTTTGAAGAGCACAACGCACCAAAAGAAGGAACTGTTTATTCCGATCCTACCACTTCAGACTTATATGCACTTTTCAGCAATGAAAGTTCCGTGCTCTGGGTTGGTGAGGTAAATGGCGTCGTGGTGGGCTGTTGCGGGATTTATCCCACTGCTGGATTGCCTCCGTACTGCGCAGAGCTGGTTAAGTTTTATCTCAATCCAGCGTTCAGAGGCATGGGGCTTGGTAAAGCTTTAATGAATAAAAGCATCGAAAGCGCAAAGAGTCTAGGGTATGATAAAATCTATCTTGAGAGCTTTCCGGAATTTTCAAATGCTATAAGAATGTACGAAAACATGGGCTTTAGGTTACTTCAAAAGCCATTAGGAAATTCTGGACACCATGCCTGTTCAATATGGATGCTTCGTAGTGAAGAAATTAGGAAACTTTAGACTATATAAAGTAATCAACTAAGCGCTTAGGTATGGTAATTGTTAGAAAATAAAGCGTAAGTATCTTTAAAAACCAACTTCATTTGTATGGCTTTAAAAAAATTGGGCATAGTCTTATTTACAGTTTTATCGTTTATATTTCTTTGTGGATGTACAAATAAAAATGCTATTCAATTGAAAGAAATTATGGACGAGAAGGAAGTTCAGGCAACTTCTATTTTGATTGGTGAAAAAGGTATGGAGTCTGCTAAGCTGAACTATTTGATCCAACATGATTATGACAGCGCCCTATTAATTATCGATCAACAGGAAACAGCGTTCAACGTTATTCTCAAAGATCTAAAAAATGCAAATGTTGATGGTATAAAAAAAGGTAAAGAGATCCAGCAAGCTGAGATTGATTACTATATGGCTCTCAAAAATCTATATCTCTTTTCCAAAAAAGAAGTTGAGCAGCAAAAGAAAATAGAGCAGGGAAAAAACGAACAAAAGTTCAGGATTGCCATCGATAAAAGATATAAACTTGCTCTTGATAAACAACGTTTATATCAGGTAGTTTACGAAGCGGATGACAAAAGAAATCGTATCAAGAAGCAATTTGAAGTTGAAAACAGTCTTTAATAACTTTCAAATTTTTCTCGTACATTAATCTTATCGTAGCGTTACGATATTACCTCTACTGTATTTTATTCTGCTTTCATTTTCCTCAATTTTTATATGTCCGCTTTCTATGATGATGAACAAAAAATTTGAAGGTGTCAATGATCTTCCTACAATTCCCTCCTTAAATAAGGCTATTTCCGTAAGTACATTTATCATTTATTATTATGCTGAAAGTATCCATAATTGTATAAAATCCATGTAAGGTTTTAACTATCTTTAAGCTTATTTAAGGTTTCTTCAATCATTTCGATACACCTTTTAACCTTTTCAGCGGAAGCATCGAGCGTATAGCCATCATCAATCATTTCCTTTATGAGCAGCATTTTTTTGATGTTCTCATAATTATATCATCTGTTTTTACCTTCCTCTTCCGTTAGGCTTTGTATAATTACTTTTTCTTCCCAATAATGTATTTGCCTTGTCGGAATGCCTGTTATTTGTGCAACTTCTCCAATTCCCACAACTAATTTATCTAAAAAATTAAACTCAAATGAAAGGTCTTTATTATTATCTGATTTGCTCATTTGTAAATAATTTACAATTATTGATAATTAAAAGCAATAAAAGTATGAAAAATACAATTTCAATTTTATCTATAGTATTATTCTGACATTTTTAAGTATGAACGTTATGCACGCATAAACAAAACAAAAATCGGCACTTATTCTGATTGAAATCCAAAACGAATGGATGCATCTAGAAGGAAAATTGAGAAAATTATTGGTAGAGTCTGTGCAACCTGCGAAGGTATATCGCTGGGCGATGTACTGCAAACTGCTACGACCGCTGCTTTGGTCAAATCCGTTAGTTTTGCTACCAGTACGCTGCTGGCCAAACTGGGTAAACGAAGATGATGAGTATAGCAAAATCTGGCGAATAGAAATACGCGTCTGATTGTTTAGAAGCGAGACAGATAAGCTCGACAACTCTATTGTCCGTTCAGGCCCTCTTTGGGATAAATCAGGCAGCCGATTTTGGAGGGATGGTCCTGTACTAAGCTTTCCCTACCTTGCCTGTTGAGCATAAGTATAATCATTAAATCTCCACCTGCTGCCATCGTAAAAAACAGTCCGAATGCCAACCACACTATATTGCCTAAAAACAGGGCGACTACCGAAGGTAATATGCCCAGGATAATACCAGGAGCGGCAGCACCGATCTGATATTCTCTCACCTTCAGCGGTTCTTTGCAATGACAGTATGGGGTGATGGACTTCCATAAGATGCCGAAGCGAATGGACCGGAATCCCGAGGCGGCATATCTGGACCAAGTTATGCCGTGAATAAGCTCATGTACAATCACCCCCGCAACAATAGTGAGGATCAGCGAGGCAATCCCAGCTGTACCCGACGGAAAAGCGGCTTTATAATTCGCAATGGAAAGCCTTTGCGGCCATAGAGCGTAAAAGGCAAGACCAAAGACCAGCGCAAATGGCAAGAAGTAGGCAAATGACCTAAGCTGCGCTTGAACTGGATTAATCGTCAGCTCCTGAGCATTTCCAAGATTCGGATTGGGTTCTTTCATACTTAAAAATAATAAAAAAAGTAGAAAGTCCTACTTTCTAAGTTCTTGAAGCGAAGAACGTTGAATAGCAAAAGATCTTTACTGATATGATAATTTCGAGGAAATTTACAAATGACAACAGAATCTTTCAATTCATGAAAATAGGTAACCGACCTACTGTAAATCTTTGTAATTTGCAATATCAATATTTGATCATATAAATAGAATATACAGTTCAGCAAATCCGTGAAATGTATTTTTGATCTGGAAATTCCTCATCTTTTACTTTCTAAAAATTGGCGAGCATTGTGATTTTTGGGATCAAGTTCCAGGGATTTGCTGTAATTTTTGATGGCTTCTCTGCGATGTCCGAGTAGTTCCAGCGTCTCTGCATAGCTATCATAGACATTGGCACTTTTTGGAAACAGCAAAGTGTTTAATTGAAAAATCTGTAATGCTTCCTTTTTCTTATTTTGTTCAATAAGCTGGTATCCCCACGAGTTGATTTCGTCTTCTGACAAATCAAATTCTTTATTACTACGCTTGATATTAGAATAGATTTTGAAACTATTTTGAAAATTATTTTTCAGAAGTCCCTGCCGTAGCAGCTTGAGATTTTTACTCAATCCAAAACCGTTTGCTATTTTCATATCTGGGAAATAATATCCTGCTATCTCATCAATGAACCATTCCGGATTAGAGCCCTGAAGATTAGTCAAAACGATTATCGACAAATTATCTTTAGGATAGACGAATAATGCAGAGCGCATTCCCCCGACAGGAGCCGCTGCGGGATGTTCATCTCTGACTACGGTCGGCCAGCCCAAAGCATAGCCATTAGTCAGTTTGTTAAAACCATCAATACGATCGTCGTTCAATTTTACAGAAGTTAACAATTGCTGGACGCTACCCTTATTTTTCAACAGCTTTCCGCTTTGTAATGCAATCAGCCATTTGGCCAAGTCCTCCGATGTCGAGGTTATACCTGTTGCAGTTCTGAAGAAGAGTGGGAAAGTGGCAAAGGCATTATGAAGCTTGCCGTCATTGATCCATTTACCGTCCACATTGACAATTGTAGAATATGCGCCTTGGTCATGGAATTGATTGAAAATGAACTTGTGGAATCAACGGAAATCTGATGTTCAATGTTGGCAAGACCATATGCGGACAGCTTTTCTAAGCTGTTGTTTCTGATAACAGCAAGCTGAAGTCCGGGGATTTTTAACTTCAGCATCTTTTCTTTTATAAAAAGATCAATGCTATCCGAAGTACTTTGAGCAAAAACCTGTTGAGACAATGTGCTTGTAAATAGGAGTAAAATGATTTTGAAATAACTTTTCATATGGATATTATAAATGGTGAAACTAGGATAATGACAACTGGGATCTTTCATTTGTTACATTGTATTCCTCCTGTGAGTAACTTTTTCCTTTCAATATGCGCATATTACGTAATGGAGATAAAGACTATTAAAAAAATGCTAACGATCAATGAATTTGGAATTTTTGCAATGGTACAAAACAAAACATTTTTGAGAATAAAATATCTGAGATGACGAAATATTTATACAAATAATATCGTTCTGGCTACAACATAACTACTTTCGGATACATTTGTAAGTTTGCCAAATCTGAACTTTGGTTTATAAATAGTTTAGGATATGAAAGTATTTGTTACAGGCGCTACAGGTTTCGTAGGAACAGCTGTAGTACAGGAATTATTAAAAGCTGGTCACAAAGTTCTAGGTCTGGCAAGATCAGAAGAATCTGCTAAAAAATTAATTAACGCAGGAGCAGAGCCCCATGTTGGTGACCTGATGGATTTTGAAAGCTTAAAGTTAGGAGCCAAACTCTCCGATGCTGTGATCCATTTAGGATTTGTTCATGATTTTAGCCGTTTTCCCGAAATGTGCATTTTAGATAGTAAAGTGATCGAAGCTATCGGAGATGCGCTGGTTGGAACTGAAAAACCCTTTTTGATTACTTCTGGAACCGCGTTGTTTTCAAAAGATGGAATAACAACGGAGAATGACAGAGCGATGAACCATCCGCATCCAAGGATTGCTACTGAAAATGCAGCGGATGATCAGGTTGAGAAAGGCGTAAATGTTTCGGTGATCAGATTATCTCCCTCAGTACACGGTGAGGGGGATGAAATAGGTTTTGTTCCATTATTTATAAAAATAGCAAAAGAAAAAGGCGTCTCAGCCATCATTTGCGAAGGAAAGAACCACTGGCCAGCTGTGCACCGCCTAGATGCAGCAAAGCTTTACCGCCTAGCCCTTGAAAAACCATTTGAAAAAGGAACTAGATATCATGCTGTAGCGGAAGAAGGAATTCAGCTTAAGACAATCGCTGCTGAAATTGCCGAGCGTCTCAACATCCCACTCATTTCACTGAATGCCGAAGAAGCTGAACAGCATTTTTCTTGGTTTACGCATTTTGCAAAACTCGACAATCATAGTTCAAGTACGCTCACAAGGGAAATGCTGGACTGGACCCCGGTCCATCCGACTTTACTGGAAGATTTAAAAGGCTCATATTATTTTTCTGGGCTTTAAATATTTGTACTTTTGTTCCGATCCACATATACTAAAAATGCTGTAATGCCATGTCCGATAATAAACCGATAAGACTAAAGACCATTTCCGAATTTCATAAGCTTCGAGGATTGCCGGCACCAAAGCATCCACTGATCAGCGTGATAAATTTTGAAGATATGACCGACAATACGAGGATTGGAAAACAAAGCTTGCTTTTCGATTTTTATCTAATTTCTGTTAAACGGGATATGGATCACAAGTATAGATATGGACAGCAAGATTATGATTTTGACGAGGGAGTGATGTTCTGCATGGCACCGCATCAGGTGCTTAGTGTAATACGTGAAGAGCAAGGGAAAAATCCTTCCGGATGGATGCTGATGATCCATCCGGATTTTCTCTATGATTCGCCACTGGCGACATCGATCAAAAGATATGAGTTTTTCGATTATGCTGTGCATGAAGCGCTTTTCCTTTCAGAAGACGAGGAACTGAAGATGCAGCAGATCATCGAAAATATCAAACAAGAATATCAAGGAAATATTGACCGGTTCAGCCAAAATATTATTATCTCTCAATTGGAAACCTTATTTAATTACTCCCACCGTTTTTATCAGCGTCAGTTCATCACCCGCAAGAAAGCGAGCCACCAGTTTTTAGAAAAGCTTGAGATTTTTCTTGATAAGTATTTTGAAGACAGAGACATCATGCAGCGTGGATTACCAACGGTACAGCTGCTTTCCGAGCAGCTCAATATGTCGTCACAGTATATGCGAAGCCTACTCAAATCCTTGACTGGGCACACGCCCCAGCAGATCATTCATGAGAAAGTGATTGAAAAGGCCAAAGAAAAGCTTTCCACAACTGAACTAACCATCAGTGAGATCGGCTATAAACTGGGCTTTGAACATTCACAATCATTTAATAAACTATTTAAGGCCAAGACCAACATGACTCCGTTGGGTTTCAGAAAGTCATTCAAAAGGATTAATTCTATTTAATTTGATTTTTTCCAGAAAACAAAATTCGAGTAAAGCGTAGTGGCTACTAAAATAAATAGTGCGATGACATAAATGGTTTTAGATAGCATATCGTTTTTCGAACCAACAAAGCAAATGATGAGTAGGCTGCTTATATAAATTATACCCGCATTAACCCAAATTCTTGATACCTTTGGAGAATACATTTTTTTTGGTGAATCATAATCCGAATTCAATTCTGAGATTCTATTTTTATCCCAATAAAGGAGAATTAAACCCGCAAGCATCATCAAACTAGTGATTATCCAAGTACCCTTAAAGTGCATTGAAATTGTAATCATCCAGATATTGGCTGTTATGGCCAAAAAGAGAAATGTTCCAATTAATGCGAATCGCTGCGTCATAAGAAGGATTGCAGTAATTATCTGCATGACACCTAGAAAGTTATAATAGATACCGGAAAGATAGAGTACTTCAAAAAACTGCCCTATGGTACTGGTTGTAGGTAATTGAGTAAATCTTTCACCAACTACTTTTGTAAATCCGGAAGGGACGAATGCCAATGCAACAAGGTATCTGATATGAATAATCGTCCATTGGATAAATTTATTTTGTTGTAATTTATAAAACATATTATTTAACAGGTATTAGGTTAGGCCGATTAATTTGTCCTTTCCTTGTGCTTACGTCTATATTTGATGATTGCAGCGTGACTTTTTATTTAGCGCAAATTTATCCTAATTCAGCAAATATTGCCAACGGTTATAATTAACCAAAAAATATCCCACTAGTGAACCCTTTCCTTTGGTTAAAACATAAACTAGAAAACATTATGTCCATAAACCAAAAAACCTAAAGGATCTTTAACCGTAGAATTTCAAAAAATCAGCTGGGCTGTAGTACATAGGGCTGATACAATAAATCAACTGACCTCCCCGGAAAATAGGTCATGTCTAAAGTAGAGGTAGAAATGTTGAAATATTATTTTATATTTGCATGATACTTGACTAATCAAGTGTTATGCAAATTAAAATATGGAACTCAATATTATATTAAACCTACTGAAAGTTCAGTCTCTCATCACAAAGAAATTTGATGGCCTAAGCCTTCATGGAATTAGCCTTACAGATTTTATGATCCTGCATATCCTAAGCAGTGTTCCCGGCAATCGCTTAAAGAGAATTGATCTGGCAGAAGGCATTGGTTTAACGGCATCCGGCATTACCCGGATTATTTCTCCTATGGAAAAGATGGGGCTTGTTGTAAAAGAAGCAAATGAAAGAGACGCCAGAGTCAGCTATGTGAAACTCACCAGTGCCGGCGAGCGTGTGTTTAAGGAAGCAAAGGTTACTGCGACTCAAACTTCTAAAAACATGTTAGCTGGAATATCCAAGAATGAGTTAAAAGTTTTCGCTTCTCATTTGAAAGGGTTAGGAGGAGACCTCTAATATTAAATATAAAAAACATGTCCAAAAAGCCGGAAACGATGTGAAAGAAAAGCTGAGTAGAACGATTGATATATACTGATATGCTAAACAAAACCTATACTTACCCCACATATGAAGCCGGAAGGCATTTGGCGTTAAAGAAGATTCAGGGTTCCATTGTGAACCTGAACCTGATCCGGTTAAAAGAGTTCGCAGATTATTCCGATTTTCCCGATATAGCTCCGGAAACAACGATTTCCGGTTATGAAGCTTTTATGAGTTACATACAACTCGCCAAACCATTTGTGGAGCAGACTGGAGGAGAGATACTTTTGGTAGGAAAGGGAGGCCGATTTCTTATCGGCCCGGAAAATGAGCAGTGGGATATCTGTATGCTGATCAAGCAAAAAAGCGTATCAGATTTTTTCGCTTTCGAGCAGAACCCAGATTATATGAAGATTACAGGGCATCGTTCGGCTTCTATATTGGATTCCAGACTTTTGCCCTTAGAAATGCTATCATTTTAAACAACAGATGGGTTATATTGAACTAAGAAATGCCGCTATATATTATCAGTTATACGGTGCTGAAAACAAGGATACTATTGTATTGGTTAGCGGTCTGAATACGCAGATGACCCGCTGGGAAGCAACATTCGTTAAGATGCTTGCCGACGAAGGGTTCCTGGTTATCTGTTTTGATAACAGGGACTGCGGAAAAAGTACGTTTACAACAGATCGCCATAGCGATACGTTCAATTTTTCGCTGAACAGTTTTTTACAGGACCCCGAAAAATATCCTCCTGCTTATTCTTTACATGATATGGCAGATGACATCAGGGATCTGCTGCAATCGCTGAATATTAAAAAGGCGCACATTGTCGGCCGATCCATGGGAGGGATCATTGCGCAGTTATTTTCATCACGGTATCCGGCAATGACTCAGACACTAACGTTATTGATATCTTCAAGCTTTAATCCGGCTCTTCCGAAACCTGACGATGCACTGGTAAGAAAAATGACCCTCTCATCTGTAAATTTTGAAGATAATCTGGAAGCATACCTGAAAGAAAGAATAGACTTTATGAAAGCTATTTACGGCAGCAGATATATTCTCAATGAAGAAAAAGAACGGACATTAATTATTGAAGATCAAGTCCGGCAATCTTCTGCAGTCAGGCCTTATCGTCAGATCATTGCCCTCATCAGTTATGTATTTAATCCAGGTCTTCTCACAGGTATTCAGGTACCTGCACTGGTTATACACGGGGACGAAGATCCATTGTTCAGTATTGAACATGCGATTGATTTAAAAAACAATATACCCGGCTGTCAGCTTATCATCAAAAAAGGGATGGGGCACGCGATACCGGAAGCACTGTTTCCATCATTGGTGCAGGATATTTCAAATTTCATAGTTGTATCATAATGTGCCGGATCATGATTAGGTAATTAATAAAGACTAAAAATCAGTGTTGTCATATATCGGTTTTTGTTGCTGACAACGCGTAAACCATCGGGATTTTATCTTCCAGATGAGCAATTCTGAACTTACCGGGCTCAGACTCTACCGAAAGATCAAAGTTATTATATGGTGAATAGTCAAACTCTTCAAAATAGGTTATGCCGAGGCCGTTTTGTATCAGGCTGCTGATTACCTCGCCTAAGCTGTGGTTCCATCCAATTGTTTTTACTTCAATTTGCGCCGCTTTATCTGCGTAGGTTCCTTTTTCCGTTTCTATAATGGCACCGGAATTAAAATACTTGTATTCGATTTTTTCAAACCGGGAATCATACATCCACACCACAGGATGAAACTCCACAAAAATAAATCTACCGCCGGGTTTCAGGAACTTTGAAATCACCTTCGCCCACCGATCCAGGTCGGGAAGCCAGCCGATGGTCCCATAGCTCGTAAAAACAATGTCAAACTGACGATCCAGATGATTGGGAAGGTCGTAGACGTCGCTGAAGATAAACGATGCAGTGGAGTGGGCCTGCTTTGCCAGTTCGCGGGCCTTCGCAATCGCCACATCCGATAGATCAACACCCACTACCTCAGCTCCAAGACGGCTTAATGATATGCTGTCCTGCCCGAAATGACATTGTAAATGCAGGACAGAGGTATTTGAAAGATCTCCCAGTATATTCAGTTCGATATTCTTTAGCGAATTTTTGCCCTTTAAGAAACCGTCCACATCATAAAAATCGGATTTGATATGGATTTCTGTGCGGTCATTCCATGATCTCCGGTTGATGTCTACGTAATTTTCCTCGATATTCATGATTTATTCTGATGCGTTAAATTCTTAAAGATACTAAAATAGGTTATGTTTTGTTATCACGGAGAAGCATGTGGATGATGGGGTTTATTCCCGTAGCCCTTTCCACGCTTTCCGTCACGGATAAAAAGCATTCTGGGATAATCGTCAAAAGTTGCGAGCCTGATTTGTTGTGACATACTACTAAAATTGATGGTATACTTAAATATTCAAAGATGGTTTCCCGGCGGCGATGGTATAGGCTTCTTTCAGCACTTCTGAATACGTCGGGTGGGCATAGCAGAGGGAAGCCATGTTACTGGCTGTTACTTCGTATTCCAGGCCGACAACTGCCTGTGCGATCAGGTCCGCCGCCCGGGCGCCGATAATGTGTACTCCTAAAAGTTCTCCATATTTCGGATCGGAAAGCACCTTTACAAAACCGTCAGTCTCCATACCCGCCCTTGCTCTGGCATTTACGGCAAATGGAAATTTACCAATAGAATACTCCAGTCCCTGTTTTTTTAATTCTTCTTCCGTAGCTCCTACAGAAGCAACTTCTGGCCAAGTGTATACTACCGAAGGAATACGGCCATAATTGATATGAGGTTTCTGACCATTGATTCTTTCCACCACAAATACCGCTTCTTCCTCTGCTTTATGGGCCAGCATGGCGCCGCCGATCACATCTCCGATGGCAAAAATATTTAAAGCTGTTGTCTGAAGCAGTTCATTGACTTTAATTGTACCGTCGGCATTCAATTCTACATTGGTGTTTTCCAGCCCCAGACCATTCACATAAGGCTTTCTTCCGACAGCAACGAGGATATAGTCGGCAGTAAGTTCCTGCTCTTCACCTTGTTTATTTCTGAAATAAACCTTAGCCGCATTGCCGACGTTTTCGGCTTTGTAGACGGCTTTCCCGCATTGTATTTCTACGCCTTCTCTTGTTAATATTTTTGCTAAGGTTACTCCCAGTTCACGGTCCATATTGGCAATCAGCGTGTCAGCATATTCTACAATGGTTGTTTTTGTGCCGATCCTATTGAATATGGACGCCATTTCTACACCAATCACACCTCCGCCGATGATCACAATGCGCTCAGGCTGTTCCTTCAGAGCCAGGGCTTCGGTAGAGGTAATGATCCTGTTT
This sequence comes from Sphingobacterium sp. UBA3549, assembly GCF_002376635.1. Classification (NCBI taxonomy): domain Bacteria; kingdom Pseudomonadati; phylum Bacteroidota; class Sphingobacteriia; order Sphingobacteriales; family Sphingobacteriaceae; genus Sphingobacterium; species Sphingobacterium sp. UBA3549. Next base: position 63,171 of record NZ_DFOE01000016.1, read on the forward strand.
TTATCAATGGCGACCCTAGGAATCGTGGCGGGTTTTGATCCGGTAGCAATAATGAATTTCTGTGACCTTATTACGGTTTCCGTCTGATCAGCATGTAATATCTTCAGGGAATCATTGTTGAGAAAAGATCCCGATCCCTGTAGAACTTTGATCCTGTTTTTTCGCATTAGGAAATCAAGCCCCTGTGTATTTTTAGCCACTACCTCTTTTTTTCGGTTGTACATCTGTTCAAAATTGAGCCCTAGGCCAGAAAACTCAATTCCATGCGCATTAAAGCTCTTTGCGGCTTCTGCATAATGATGCGTGCTGTCCAGCAATGCTTTGGTAGGAATGCAGCCAACGTTTGTACAGGTACCTCCCAATGTACTGTATTTTTCAACCAAAGCTGTTTTATAACCTAATTGAGCGCTCCTGATCGCAGCTACATATCCGCCGGGACCTGACCCGATAACGGTAATATCAAATTCTTCCATTGTATTGATCTAAAATTATATCTATAAAATAAACCGATTGGTCTTTTTTAAGGTAAAAAAAATTATGCTTCAATGCCTTTAATCAGTTTTTCTAAAAAGGACATGGCTATAGTAAGCTCTGCCATATGGCTGTTGACTTTCGCCTGCATGAACGCCCCCTCGATCATTGAAATCATGATCACGGCCATTTCAGTTGGATCGGTATCTGCCTTGATTTCATTCCTTTCTATGCCCCGCTTTATCTGGTTTTCAATAGACGTTTTCCAGAACCCCAGTGCTTTCTGTGCGCTTTCTTTCAGTTTAGGATGCGTGTCATCTGCTTCTGTAGCGGTATTTAAAATGGGGCAGCCTGCCTGAAGGTAAGGATACCTGAAATAATTTTTATAGGTCTGCGGATAAACCAGCAACCGTTCTATTGAATGCTCCGTAGCGAGTATGCGTTCTTTCATATGCTTAGTGATCCTGGCGAAATTATGGTCAAACACGCTCAATGCGATCTCGTCCTTGTTCTCGAAATTACCGTAGATGCAGCCTTTTGAAAGCCCTGTGGCATTCATTAAATCATTTATCGATGTGCCCGCATAGCCTTTTGTATTAAATACGGATGCGGTTTTCTCGATAATCAGGCGCTTGGTATTTTCAGATTTTGTAGTTTTCATGCAGCATAAATTATCATTTATGACAAAGGTAAATAAAAAAATAAAACAATCGGTCTTTTTTTTAATATATCAAATCCCAGTCTTGTCTCGTATCCTTATTTCAGGATATTCAGCCGTGAAAACATAATCGGTCCGTCTTATTATTCTGGTAAGGTCCATATAATCAAGTTAAAATGGTTACACGTTGTCCTGGAATATTGCTTATTCAAAGAACAAATTAATATATAAAAATAGCAGGTTTTTGTATGGAGATTAAATTAGCTTATATTTTTTGCCCTGATCGCCGATACTGTCCGCTTGTCAGCAACACCGTCAAAATATTTTTTGAGGACTTCATTAAATATATTTTCTGTATCGCTAACCATTGCAAATAATGTCATGCAGGAGCGCAACTTGAGGTAATCGGGGTATCCGAAGATTTCCTCTGCCGTAAAGCCATCGAGCTGTAGGAGGGCTTCTGAAATTTCAATCAGGTGCTTCCCAAGAACGGGGTGGGCCAAATATGAGATTGCTTCAGACATACCGGAGATGCCATATTCGTCGGATATTGCACTACTTCCCAAACCCCTGAGCTGCGGGAACACATACCACATCCAATGGGAAGTCTTCCTGCCATTTTTGATTTCAGAAAGTGCCTTCAGGTAAACTTGGTTCTGGGCATCCAAAAACCTTTTTAATTCCATATAAGTTTGCGATTTAATATAAATTCCAATGTACAAAATTAAGCAAATTATTTCTGCGTCTTTTGCCTTGGAAGCCCGATTTCATGCTCCTGCGGATATGGCACGCGATGCATTATGCTGACATTCTCGCGCGCCATAGTATGCAAATCGGCGGAAGCTAAGTTATATAATGTGGCATTATAGTACATTTTCCCACGTTTATAGGCGACTATGCCAACGCAAAAATGTCTTATAATAACATTATGCAAAATAGCCAATGACATAGTCTTCACCCCATAAAAATATCCGCATTTACATTGCAAGACACTTAAAAAGATAGCCTTTTGATTAACCCTTTATAAGCACAATGTATGCCATATAAAGAACACATAACTGCACCAGATTGAAAAACGGTTGAAGCAAATCATGTCTTATTTTAAGTAAATTCTTTTATAGCTTTTGTAAATTTGGTAAAAATCTATTTTCGCAGATTATGGCTGTACCTGTCAATAAAGAAGAATTACAAAAGGCAATTGAAACGAATTACAACAAACTGAAAAAGGAATTATCGACCATTCCTGTTGAATTAACTACCACCACAGATTTAGAAGGACATGCAAAGGATACTACAATGAGTATCAATAATCTTATTTCTTACTTGATAGGGTGGGGAGAATTAGTGCTTAAATGGAATCGGAAAAAAGATAATAATGAGCCTGTAGATTTTCCTGAAACAGGTTATAAATGGAATGAACTTGGTAAGTTGGCTCAGAAGTTTTACAAAGATTATGAAGGCATTGACTTTAATACATTGTGCAGTAAATTATATGAAACGGTTTCTAACATTCTTAATCTAATTGAGCAAAAATCTAATGCTGAATTATATGAGGTTTCCTGGTATGAGAAATGGACTTTAGGAAGAATGATTCAGTTTAACACGTCTTCGCCTTATACTAACGCAAGGGGGAGAATTCGTAAGTGGAAAAAAGAACGTAACATTAAATAAAAATCCTGTCCAAGCGGACAGTATTTAAACATTCAGAAAATCAATCCTGATTACTAAGGGATTTCTTTGTCTTTATCTTCGGAACTCATTGCCGTTTGAGCAATAGCATTCGCCACCATTCCACCCCAATGACTCATAACGGGCTACGGTTATAATACTTTCACTTTCTTCGTTTTTATCGACAATCCACAAGGTATTGTAACTTAACGAATATAGATGCGCTCTGAATTGAGATTGCTTGTATTGGAGTTACAGCGGCAACCATGGGGCAGCACAGCGTTCAGCAATGATCTAATCGTTCTTTGCGATCTGCAAAAAACCTGATGTAAACCCATAATACTATAAGACCGATAAAACAACTTTTATTTTGTTCATCGAAGCATATTAATTCTTCGTCCGTTTGTTTCTAAATGTATTCTCAACTCTTCTAACTTTTTATCTACAGTATCAATTTTATAATTGGATTGCTCGACCAATTTATCATTCACAAATTTCATTTTAGTAGTAACCATTACTCCTTTAATTGATCCTTTCTTACGCAAGTAAATACCCGAACAAAATCATAAAAATTGTACAATAAGATAAAATATAGAGAACCTTTTCACGACTTTTCGAGTTATAGTTTCTGAAGATTACCAAGGATTAGTATATACAAAATAGAAGGTTTTAATAACTGACAGAAGGAACTATACATTCAAGATCAAAAAAATAGAATATTATGCAAAATATTAAGGATAAAGTGGCCTATATAACTGGCGGAACAAAAGGGATAGGTTTCGGAATAGCGAAATCGCTTATTGAAGCAGGAGTTAAGGTAGCTATTTCGGGCCGTAACACGGAAGATTTAGAAAAAGCAAAACACGAATTAGGAAATCAGAATGTAATCGCAATCCAAGCAGACGTGACAGATTTTGAAGATGAAAAAAAGGCTGTCGATGCAGTCGTTGAAAAATTTGGAAAGCTGGATATCATCATTGCCAATGCAGGTATGGGGACTTTTGCTCCCGTAGACGAAATGTCACTTGACGATTGGAATGCCATGATCAACACCAACCTGACCGGGGCTTTTCATACCCTTAAAGCCGGTGTCGAACAGCTAAAGAAAAATAAAGGATATTTTATTTCGATCGCATCATTAGCTGGAACAAATTTCTTTGCTCAAGGTGCAGGGTATAATGCGACCAAATTTGGTCTTGTGGGATTTACACAAGCTGCAATGCTTGACCTTAGGAATTATGATGTGAAATGTACTACCATAATGCCGGGATCAGTTACCTCAAATTTCAATGGTCATATCCCTAACGAAGAGGATCATTGGAAAATTCAACCCGCTGATATCGGACAAATGGTGGTAGATCTATTAAAAATGAATCAGAATGTACTTCCAAGTAAGATCGAAGTACGTCCGACAAAAACAAAATAAGGTAGTGAAGTACTTAGGCGGGTTAGCCTGGGTAATTCAATTAATACAGTAACACAATGGAAGCGTGGGAGCTAAAATTTAGCTCCCTATAATCTTAGATTATATTAATATCTTTATATAGAAGATGGTTATGTGAAACTTATCCCTAACTCGGGTTATTTACCAAATCATGTCTTTCTACAGTTTATTAGAGATGATTTCAGTTCTTAATTATAATTTTGATAAATTTCAATATTACAAATGATGCTACATACAGATAGATATTACTAAGCTTTTACATTTCACTCTTATTTACACCTAAAAAATTTCATGCAAAGAGAGGAAGCTGATAAAGACAATGATAAAGCCATGCTGCATTAATGATGAGGGGCGGACCCTCGAAATTTGAGTTCAGGCTCTGGTTTCAAACCACCACGAGCTGCAAATACCTAATCCTTGCCGTTTATAATAATCTTGGAAGTTAATAGCTTTAAACATATTAATTCAGCATACCCGATCAATTCCATCGAAGGGAGGGAGATTTCACGATATAATGATACAATAGCGGCCAACGTTGTCATCCTAATAGGGAGAAACTTATCTATTGCTTAAGTGCAGATATCCCCTCCAATCTACTGACCAGCTTTTCCCGTTCACCGCTGCCGCTAGTCGAAAACCGGAGTAGGGGATGTTCATACTTTTCCAGTATGGCATCTTTCATTATGTCGCGTTCAGATTGTTTGGCTTAGGCAGCGTGATAAGCATAACCATCCACTTCGATTGCCAGGACAGGATTCTTGCCAAGTTTGTTGAAGATCAGAAAGTCCAGGTGCGTCATGTGATGACTCGCATATTTTGCTTCAGCAGGCTTCAAAAGTGAATAATCGTCAATCAGGCTTCGCAGTGGAAAATGGAGGAGCATATCGTATTTTGAAAACCTGTCGTCAGACAATTTTTGATCAGGAATATTAAGGTCAATATAGGCTTCGCCATTATATGTAATTTCGGTATATAAACGCCCTCAATTTTCATTATCTGTATCAGGAATTACTTTTTTTCAGCCGCTCCATTAAAACAACTTATTAGCATCAAAATGTTTAAGACAATTAATGTTGCCATGATAATATTCTTTTTCATTCTTTTTTAGATTGCCAATCAATTACACATGCTTCTGTCGACATAAGTCTTGTTGCCGTTGGAGTTGATGTAATAACAACCTCCACGAGGTCCGCGGATATAGGATCTGGTAGAAGAACTACTCTTCGAAGTATTCGTTCTACGGGACGAAGGAGAAGGGCTCGTACTTTTAAATTGATTAATATTTGACGAGGGAGATCTGTCTTTTACATATTCCCAGGTTCCGTCACTTTTTAATAATACAGTTCTTCCATCTGTCGTTGTTGCATATTTGTTCTGCGCATTTAGGACTACGGATAAGGTCAAAATGGACAATAAAATAGCGAATAGTAATTTTCTCATCATAGCTTATGATACTATTTTTGGCGAATTTTCACACTGAGCTCCCTTTTGTTAAATGGCTATAGTAAATCATTGCCATATTTCAATGGCGTCTTATTGAGTTCTAGCCCGAAAAGATACTTCGTGAATAAGTTAACATTGTCAATTTACAGTTTTTCCTCCACTAACTAAAAAATTACACTATCTAAAGAACGGTGTCTTAATGGTAGGTTGGAAGTAGTTTAATAACTCTACAACAAGTGGTTTGACCGCGATAATCATCACAATAAATATAATAGCGAAAAATGATCTGAATAAGATCGGTGTCAGCCCCTCTTTAAATTGGCGCTTAACAATTATAAATGCTGCACGAGAACAGAGGAAGGCGATTATGATACTTCCTAAACTAACCCCTTCATAAACGAATAGTAGCTTGATAATATCTTTATTATATAAATTCACCTGTTGCATATCCATTGCACTGAGCATGGTAGAGACAGCTGGAAATACATCGAAAAATAATATGCCACATCCGATAAGCATACCGACCTCAACAATTCCATTGTAATAATCGATTTCATCCCGCTGTGTTTTTACTTTTAAAATCCTAGCTAGCCTGATCAGCACAAATAAACTGATCATTATCGTAAGCAATGCAAAAACCGTGTAAATTAAAAAGAAGTTAGGGTTCATAATTATTTAGATTTTAAGGATATATACCAATTGTTCATATTAGCGATTTCATTCGGGATGTAAGCTGGTCTAGCGGCAGGCGCTGTCGTCTCGACTAAAGCATATTTTGTATTCCCGTATATAAAATAGTTACTTCCATAGTAAGGCAAATTAATACCAATCAGTGAATGCCCATAGAGATCACTTGATAGCATGACCAGATCGTACCCATACTTGGACAAAATGGTATAGATTAACAATGTTCTGGTATCACAATCCGCGTTGGAGGTTGCGATTGTTTCAAGAGGAGTCATCAGGCCAAAAGGTTCATTGGGAATACACAAACCATTGTTTTTCGTTAGATAATTTTTTACAAAATAATCTGAATACATCTTCGGATCACATTCCTGTGGTAAGACAAGCGAGTAGTTGTAGTCCTGCACAAACGCCATTACCATTGAAGCAAACTGCAGCCTGGTCAAATTTCTAGCCGTCGCCAAGCTATCAAACATCTTATAGACACCATCAAGCTTATCTTGGTCAAATTCTTTTAATTTATGGACTATGAAGTTATAGTTACTCCTTTGATTACTTCCAAATAGCGAATGTTTATTATTCTTTGATCTTTGATAATCGCTTTTATAGATATAGTAGGTGCCCGAATACGCCGCTCCCGAGTAATCTTTCCATTCTTTAGAAAACCTGAAGATCGTATCGTTGCTATTGTTATTTACTGACTTTTCGATAACTGGCTGTGGCGCAGGCTTTACAGTTGGTGATGCCACAATATATTTGGGGATTTCTATCAATGGACCCATATTCTCTTGTAAGCTATTGAAAATTGTCCAGCCAATCAGCCCAACAATAGATGCTAAATATAGCAACCCGATGATTTTGAAAAACCACTCCCAAATCTTTCCGGGCACCAATGTGAATAGCAATATAATTGCGATTATTGGTGTCAGAAACTTTAAACCAGGAATTATAATTAAGAGGACGAGAAGCGCCAACAGCACAAATACCCAACTGATGCCAGTATCTGCATAATTATTTCTTGTATTTCTGTTTCCTGAATAGGAGATTTTTTTCTCCCAATTTCCATTTGAAAGTTTTCTGGAACCTAAACCAGCTCGGAAAATGTTGGAACTGCCAGTATTGCCATCATCTTCAAAAACACGATTAGCGCTTGGCTTCGGACTTGGTAGATCTCCATGGGGAATAGCGTTTGGAAAAGAAGGTTGAGAAACTTGTTCAGCCAATGGTTTATATTCTCTCTGCAACCGCTTCTCTTCAATTATATCCGAAAAATATCCCTTTACAATACATTTAACTGTACCAAATACCTCCTTGTTCTCCTTCTGATGAAGATGCCGGAGATATTGAACATTATACAGTGTCAATCCATTGATATCGATCCTATATTCAAGTTGATCGTTTGGAAGGAGCAGCGTAAATTTTTCTGGTAGCTGTGATTTATCGAAAAATACCGGTTGTTCAAAACTCGCAAAATCGCCCTCTTCATGTTTGTGAACTCCCCAACAATATTTTTTTTCTCCATTTATGCAGCTGCATTTATCCGAATTGATTGGACTTATCGTAGCTTCATAGATTGTGATGTGATAAATAGCCTGGTCATTCGCATTTGGTAGATACTCACCATAATATTTACCTGTCATTTCTCCCTGTACGTGCGTTTTTCGTTCCCAGAAGAAGGGGACGTTCACCTCACGATACCAGTTTGATTTGCTCTCATCGTATAGCGGATAATTATTGGAAGTTAAATTATACTTTAATTCATTACTTTCGACCACAGGAACGGCGATGTCCTCTGACCTCTTTCGGAAATCTATTTTGGAGGCTCTCTTCTTTCGGAAGAAAAACCACCATAATGCGCACAATATTACTCCAATGACCAGTAGATTCATCCGTTAATTGTATAATTTTTTTATGAGATCTTCTTTATTGGGAAGCTTTACATCCGATTTCCGTTGTGTTCTAAAGGGGGCATCATTCCAATACTCAAACTTTTCTATTTCCTCACGATCTGTTCTCTTTAAAAGATCGTTTTCGATATGTTTATATAGTGGTGTATTGATACGCTTCACTGGCGCTAGCTTTCCGAATAAATTTTCGTTGCTATCAACTAATTGAGCCTTCAATCTAGCATTTATAAGATCTGCATAATTTTTACGGTGATTCTCATAAAGCTTCGTGATGATTGTTTTTTCCGATCCAGCCCTAAATTTGTAATAGTAGAATTTCTTTCGGATAAAGAATTTGGCAAAAACCGGGATACAGAATATAACGATCGTCAATAAGGCAATGACTAGAGCCAACAGATTTTCTGTCATTAGTAGACGGATTTTTAATGTATAGAGCGTGTTTTTGTCAAGTAACTTTTTTAGCTGATCATGACTTTCTATCTTTTCTCTTATCAAGGGAACAGCGTTTTGCAGGTAAAACCCAAATATCTTCCTGTCCAATGATTGGTTGACATTCATTGTTTGGAGTTTATCCAGAAAATCTTGATCACTTTCGGCCATTTGCTCTACAAAGGCATTTATTTGTGAAATTAATGCAGCGGTTTCTTGATAATTGAACCTCTTTTTTAGGAAGTTTTTATTTATATGGTTTAGTTTGGACTTAAATTGATTCAACTGCTTTACCGCACTCTCGTCTTTTTTTACTTTTTGGTTGATGATGTTTATTGTCGATTGAATCTCCAATACATCATGCCGTCCATGATCTATGTATGCCAATTTTTCGTTGATATCTTTAAGAAGCACGATCTCGTTCTTGGTATAATGGTGGTCATTGGTCAGATAACTATCCACCAGCGATTCCGATTTATAGCGTTCTATTTGTACGATTTCTTTTTTACCGATTCCAAATGGGTTCATATCTACCAATAACCATACATTAAGCGGCTGAGCAATGATCAAACCAATGAAGGCAATAAACGCCAGGCGAAATAGGAACGAAAATGAAAACATCGATGTGCTTTCCTGCGTATTTTTGACGTCCTTAATTTTGATGTCGTTTCTCTTTATTTTGTCTACCGTGTCCAATATCGTAGGGGTGATGGTATACAGCAAAAACAAATAGATATTAGCGATCAGCAATCCGATAAATAGCCCAATGGGCAGGCTGAGAAGCCTAGAATAGCCATCAAAGATATTGTAGATAAAAAACATGGTACTGATAGCTGCGCATATAAAAAATATAAGGACAGCCAATCCAATAGTCAAGAAGTAATACTTGATTCTATACTCTTTATTTCCCTCCTTAAGTTGTAAATAACGCTCAATGACGTATACATCCTCTGAGGAGAAGAAAAACAGGAAGTGCTCGAATTTCGACAATGAATACTTCATCTTACGATTACAATTTAGGCCATATTTGTCTTATCTTCATCTGGATCCGTCGCATCTAATGGCGTTTCAGGTACATCTGATTCTATTTTCTTTTTTGCAGATTCGATGTATGCTTCAGGATTATTTATGATCGCAGATTCCTCATTCTGCTTATGCCTTGCATAGGCAAAAGCTAATAATTCGCGTTGAGTTCTTGCATCCAATTGCTGCGTTAGATCTTGAAGCCCCTTAGCAAGTTCTTCCTTAAATTCCTCGCCACTTTTTAGGCTTGTATTTTTTCGGATATAGAGGTCAGGATTATGATCTATAATATCTTTCTCATTCTGTTTATACTTTTCGATGGCGTAATCCGAAAGTTCTTTCTGGATATCTGATTCTTTTATTTTTTCATAGAGTTTTATGTCGGCTTCATGGTTTATGACTAGATGCCGTTCCAGGCCTTTTTTATCTTTATAGTAGTCATATTTTATTTCAATACCATTGTTGGCCATCATCATATCCTCGATATTCTCTTTGAGATAATCATAGGGAGTTTTTGTTAACATCAGTTTAAAGAATATCGGTGTTAGCTCAATTGCCATAAATAGGAGCGTGATAAATAAGGTAATGGAAAAACCAGCTACCTCATGTGCGATCTTGATTCTTTCAAGCAGACCATCAAGACCATCCGCTGCCTTTTTATTGTTTAACCTTTCCTTTTCTTTTTCTTTTCTGAGTGCGTCCTTCCGTTCATTCAGATTCGTTAGTTCAGCTTGATTCTGCTGATCAAATTTTGCAAGCCTTTCATCTGCCTTATCTCTTTCCCGCCTTAATGCCAATGCGACGGGGCCTTCACCTTTTCCACGTCCACCTTGTCCCTGAGCCATTTCATCCTGATATTTTTTATCATATTCCTCCAGGCTTTTTAACAGTTTAGTTCTCTCTTCACTGACCTTACCAAAATCTTTCTCTAGGTTTCTTTCACGTTCAGCATAGGTTTTATCCACTTCGGCGGCATACTCTGTTTGTTTTTGGATCTGAATTTTTCTGAGCTCCGTATCGATCTCTGTTTTAAACATCCGGATTTCGACAGGTTTCGAAATACTAACAGCAATAATCATCCCCATGATAATTCGGGGTAGAGCACCTTTCAATTCATCCCATGTTATTTTTTCTGTACCATCACCTTTCCCTGTGGCCGCCACGATAAAACGGTCTAAATTAAAGATCATTAGCCCCCAAACGATCCCGAAGACGAGAGCCATAAAGACTGTCGGGATATGAATCGGATTCTCGAGTACATTCCCCCGAGGTTCAAATATCGTGTAGAATGCATATCCCCCTGATAACCCAGCCATCAGACCTGTAGCGAATACAATACCGCCGAGACAAGCATATTTAACCTGATCACTATAGGTAGATCGTTCCAAAATATATTCGTCTCCGCCAGCGGAGGCCCATAAAAACTTGATGACTTTTCCGGGTTTATTGGTGTTGTAAAATTGGCTTTCCATATAGTAAGGATTATCTAAATTTCAGTTTAGGTGATTTAATGGTAATGGCTGCGCTGTTTAATCTATAGCGTAATGTATTCTTGCTCTGCGCAAGTCTCAAATCCGTCATCTCCAGTTTTTTTAGGTTTATTTCAGATTTGAATCGTCCGAAGTCTGTTTGGAGGATATGATCAATCGTAATCTTCTCGACCACCTTTTTCCGCAAGCCAATGAAAGAGACTTCCAAAGGAATGTCATTCCCTATTTTTTCAAGATTTAGAATGATTGTATTGCTCAGATTGAAATACTTTTTGCTTAGGATTTTCGTGTAGAGAAGACCATCACATTGATATTTGATTATCAATAGTCCTTTAGTATTAGCAGCATAGTAGGTAAACTTGTTTACAATTAGATCCCTTCCAAAAAAGCTGTATTTTAGCTTTCGGAAGAATATTTGTGCTACAGCACGAAATTTAAACCACAGACTAGGTATGTATTCTAAACTTTTCATAATGGTTACTAATGGCCTCGTTCGGTTAATATTATAGGTCGTTCAGCTAATTCTAATTTAAAAAATATTCATACATAAACAAACTTGTTATCCAAATTTTTATCTCAAACCTTAACCATGATAAAAGTATGGAAACAAAATTAGTTCAGATTACGGGAAACCATAACTATTGATCTGCCAAACTGATAATTTTGGAGCAAAACTTTATTATGAAAAAAATAATAGCTCCTTTTGTAATCTATCCTGCTTGCATCGCAAGCACTGCACATATATTATTGATTTCTAATTATTAAAACTATGATCATTGAAATTTTATTAGGCGTACAGACTGTACTTATCGTTATTGTACTTTTACTCTCGCTGTTCAAAAAACACGCTCAAGATAATCAACCGATTATTGAGCAATTGTACAAAGCAGATATAATGCTTTCTAAATTAGAGCCCGCCATAAGGGAAGAAGCATCTCGAACAAGGGATGAGAATCAAGCTGCATTTAAAACGAATAGGGAGGAGCTTAGTAATTCCTTTAAAATGCTAAGTGATACGCTTTCAAGTACAGTTAAGAATCTGTCGGAAGTACAGAAAAGTCAGTTTGAAACATTTTCTAATCAGTTATCAGAATTAGTAAAATCTTCTGACGAAAAAACTAAATCATTACAAGAACAATTGGAAAAGTCTTCAAAGGAAAGCCGAATGGAGCAGTCTAATTCTATAAAAATTCTGGGTGAAACACTTTCTAACACAGTTAAAGACTTATCAGAAGTACAGAAAAGCCAGTTGGAAGTTTTTTCAAACCAAATGTCCCACCTTGTAAAAACTTTTGACGAAAAGACTAAAGCACTTAATGAGCAGTTAGAGAGGTCATCCAAAGAGAGTAGAATCGAACAATCTAATTCTTTAAAATCATTTGAAGATAAGTTCAGTCAGAATGTGAAAGAGTTCAATGATTTACAAAAACAGAAATTTGATGACTTAATTATTCGACAAGACCATGTCAAACAAGATACCGAGGGAAAATTAAAAGAAATACGGGAGACCGTTGAAACTAAATTGGCCACTTTATCCGAAGACAATAGTAAAAAGCTTGAAGAAATGCGTAAAACTGTTGATGAAAAGCTTCATGAGACTGTCGAGAAGAGATTTAATGAGTCGTTCAAAATGATAAGCGATCGCCTAGATCAGGTACATAAAGGCTTGGGAGAAATGCAGACGCTTGCAACAGGAGTAGGGGATTTAAAGAAGGTATTGACAAATGTTAAAACGCGCGGTGGCCTTGGAGAAATTCAATTAGGAGCTATATTAGAACAAATATTCTCACCTGAACAATATGAGCGGAATGCAATTGTTAAAGAAGGTACGCAGGAACGTGTTGAATACGTCATCCATCTTCCAGGCCAACACGAAGACAATAGACCTCTATTATTACCGATTGATTCAAAATTTCCTAATGAGGATTACCAGCGACTAATTGATGCATACGATAGTGGATCAGATGTTGAGCTGGCGTCCAGACAATTTGAGAATTCAGTTAAAAAATGCGCAAAAGACATCAGAGACAAATATATTAACCCTCCGGTAACTACAGACTTTGCAATTATGTTTGTACCGACGGAAGGCCTTTATGCTGAAGTAATAAGAAGAACAGGTCTTTTTGAAAGTCTAAGAAAAGACTTTAAGGTCACAGTAGTTGGACCGACAAACCTCGTTGCTTTTCTACAAAGCTTACAAATGGGATTCCGTACGCTTGCCATACAAAAGCGATCGAGTGAAGTGTGGAGTATACTTGGTGCAGTGAAAACAGAGTTTGGAACCTTCGGTACAATTTTAGAGAAAACTAAAAAGAAACTGATTGAAGCAACCAACACTATTGATAGGGCTAGTGTGCGTTCAAGAGCTATAGAACGTCAATTAAAGACGGTCCAAGAGCTCCCCAAACAAGAGTCTATTGCCCTTCTTGGTGACGATATTGAAGTAAATCTGGATTCGACATTGGATGTCATTAATGACGAATTAGAAGTAGAGTAGTATCAATTAAATTCTAAATGGTATATTATGTTCTTTGCCTAAAATAGTCATACTACGGTAGTGTAAACTGAACTGT
>NZ_DFOE01000003.1:0-58623 GCF_002376635.1 Sphingobacterium sp. UBA3549
TGCCCTTGTCGGACAGCTTCTTATATTTACTGAGAATTAGAAAAAGGTCATTATATTGTTGTTATACAAAATGTATTGGCTTTTCTTGTGAGACGAATGCAGGCTAGGTAAACCTCTTGTTATACCGTAAAAAAGGAATTTTCCACACGATTTTATTCTCAGGAGTCTGAACAGTACTTAAGGCCGTTATTTCGAGCCTGGATAAAACAAAAGGATAGACGAAGGAGGATTAAGTCAATATGATTTAAATTCTTGACTATGGCTATTAGCAAACAGTGTATTGGGATAGATATCTCAAAAGCGACATTTACAGCATGTGTGTGTCAGCGTTTAGGGGATGGAGAATTAACGTTCTCAAAGACGGTGGATTTTATTAACGAAACCAAAGGTTTCAACCAGTTTCTGCGCTGGGCTAAAGGATTTATTGCACCGAATACGGAACTTGTTTTTTTGATGGAAGCTACGGGGGTCTATTATGAGAACCTTGCCCACCATCTGCACAAGATTAAGAAAAAAGTTCATGTTGTCCTTCCCAATACCTCAAAGCACTATTTTTCGAGTCTCAATATTAAGACCAAGACAGATGCTGTTGATGCAAGAATCTTGAGTCAGTTCGGTGTTGAACGGATTCATAAAGCATGGACCCCACCTCCATTGATATTATTGCAGCTGAGAAATTTGACCAGATACTATGTCCAGCTTCAAGAGCAGAAAATTGCATTGGGGAACATCAAACATAGTAAGGACTGTTCGCACGATATCCAACGCTTTATCCTGAAGAGCAATAAAAAGCTGATTGCAGAGATAGAAAAGGAGATTGGTAGATGTACCAAAGAGATCACCATGCTAGTAACGTCAGATCCTGAGCTGGATAAAAAAGTTGAGAAACTCTCAACAATAAAGGGGATTGGTATGATTACCATGGTGACCATTCTTGGTGAAACAATGGCGTTTGAACAATTTGGTAGCGCTAAACAGCTTGTCAGTTATGCCGGATACGATGTGGTTCAGCGGGAGTCTGGAACATCGGTCAAAGGAAAAACCAGAATATCCAAGAAAGGGAATAGATATATTAGAAATGCACTGTATTTTCCGGCTATGGTAGCTTGTAGATACAATCCATCGCTAAAGGAAACCTACCTGAGAATCATCCAGAAGAAGTCATCAAAAATGGTAGGGCAGGTTGCCATACAGAGAAAATTATTAATCTTAATGTATACGATTTGGAAAAATGATACGGTATTTATAGAAAATTATAAAGTAAGTAGTCCCGATTCGAAAACCGAGACTACACTAGATAGTTCAGAAGTTGAACTTCTTTAGAATACAAAAATACTTTTTTGTCTAAATATTTGGAATTTAAAACAGTACCTTTTTTGTTTTCAGGAGGTTGACTTTTGGCATGTTAATCCGTCGGCCGACTCAATGCCCTAAATTTGCTCCCTTGCATTGTGTGCTTGCTGATCCACACTTTCTTGTTAATAAGCTTTCACCACGTTCTCCATTAAGACCGTTTTAACTCCATTTTTACAGAGGGTTAACACTGGGTTAATAGGGGTAAACCCCTGTAGACCCCCTGTTAACCCCTAGCTAAGGTGCAAGGTGGCATTAATCCATGGTTAATAGGACTAGATACGGTCAATTAGGAATCGAAACAAAAATGCCACGCCATGCGTGGCATTTTTGGTAACAAAACCAGAAGTTGATTGACGATTTCACTTTCCTACCTATAGCGTTTCTTTCAGCCAGTTAAAAAATTCGTTTTGCCAGACCTGTGCATTTTGCCCGGACAGTACCCAGTGATTTTCATCAGGAAGGTAGACTAGACGGCTCTTAATCTTTTTGAGCTGAGCTAATTGGAATGCCGCCAGCCCCTGTCCGATTGGAACACGGTAATCTCTTCCACCTTGAAAGATTAAAATCGGGGTGTGCCAATTATTTGCTTTTTCAATCGGATTGAACGCTGTGTAGGATTTTTCATTTTTGCTATCCCAGTATCCCCCCCCTAATTCATGGTTAGCAAAAAATAGTTCTTCTGTGGTTCCATACCAACTTCTCATATCGAACAAACCATTGTGGGCAATGAAGGTCTTGAAACGGTTTTGGTGTACGCCCGCTAATTGGTAAACAGAATAGCCACCATAACTGGCTCCAATAGCCGCACGACGTGCGGTATCTACGTAAAATTCTTTGGAGATATCGTCTATGGCTGCTAAGTAATCCCGGATAGGCTGACCGCCCCAGTCTTGAGAAATAGCCTCATTCCATTTTACACCCCAACCAGGCATCCCTCTACGGTTTGGCGCGATCACAATATAACCTTGCGATGCAATTAACTGTAGGTTCCAGCGGAATGAATAAAATTGAGTAAGGGCAGACTGAGGGCCACCTTCACAGTAAAGTATAGTTGGATATTTTTTTGCGGGGTTAAAGTTTGGGGGATAGATGACCCATGAAAATAGATCTGCTCCATCGGATGCCTTGGTGGTACGTTTCTCAATTTTGTTTTCGCTAATATTTGCATACTTAGCATCATTGACTTTGGTGACCGGAGTTAAGGACTTGCTTTTCAGATCAAAACTAAAGATTTCGGTTGCGCGCGTGAATTTTGTGGAGCTGACGATCAATTTATCCGCTACCTGCCCCACAATACCAGTGATATCAAAGTCGCCTTCCGAAATTTGATGGATCTTAGGTAAGCCTTTTGTTTTGATATTTGTAGGGACTTCAAGTTCAAATAATTGTACGGTGCCTTTCGTAGCAGCGGTGAAATAGATTTTTCGATTGTCGTTGCTCCAAATAAAGCTATTGACTGTACCATCCCAATGCGCCGTTAAGTTAAGACGGATCGAACTGTTTTTATCGAATAAGATGATGTCATTTTTGTCCGATTCATAACCATCGGTCTTCATGCTGAGCCAAGTTAGGCTCTTTCCATCGGGAGAATAGGTTGGGGCTGTATCATACCCATTCATTCCTTCTGTCAGGTTGGAAGTCGTTCCGCTGGCGATATCATAGCGATAAATATCGGTATTGGTACTGACGGCATAGTCTGTTCCGAATTTCTTTTTACAGACATACAGCACGGCCTTGCTATCTGGAGACCAGGCAAAATCCTCGGCGCCACCAAATGGTGCTTGCGGGCTATAGAAGGGTTGGTCCTTCAACAGGTCTACCGGCTCACCAACTTTACCATCAACAAAACTCGCTACAAAAGGATGACTGAACTTGCCATCATTGAAGGTGTCCCAATGTCTATAGTCTAAGTTGTCATAGATATAAGCGTCTGATTTTGGTAATTCGGGATATTTGTCTGTGCTGTGGTATTTTTTTACAAGAACGGACTGGCTGAAGAGTATTTGTTTTCCGTCGGGTGAAAACTTAACATTTTCCAATTCCATGTCACCAGACGTCAATTGTACAGCTTCTCCTTTTGACAGATTTTTTTTCCAGAGTTGACCTTTGGACAAGTAGATAACATCGCCATTTTTTTCGATTTGAACCACGGACTCGCCACCTTTCTGATCGGTGAACTGATTAACGGCTCCATTTGTAAGTGAAACCGTATATAGATTTTTTTCACTTGAATTACTTTCCAGGTTATAATTGGAAACACCATACACCAGTGTTTTGCCGTCTGCTGAAAGTCCCTCTGCTGATACACGTCCAAGTTCCCAAAGTGTAGTTGGATTCATGGGTTGTTTGGAGGTTTGGGCGTTGCTTAAATTGCATGTTATTATTGCTAATGCAAATATTGTAAGTTTTTTCATATTGTTATGCTGAAAAATATCTTTGCAAGTTACAGATTTTGCCAATAAAACTTAAGGAAAGCAAAAAATAGCCATTAATCTGTATGTTAATGGCTATAAAGGGAAATTTTTATTTTTTTAGGAATACTTCGATAAGTACCCAGTATATTTTAACATGTTGTCTATTGATCTGCATGGTCATTGTCAAATTGATACCAATTTATTTTTGTCGAAACACGCATGAGAATGGCCAGAATAATAAAGATTCCAATAGTTCCGGCGATTAACGAATAATCTCTGAGCTGCATCAATACATAAATAAAGAGATAAAATATGCCTAATATCGAACTGAGAAGCGCTGCGGTCTTCGCATCCTTGGTAATAGCTTTGATAAAACTGCCAATAAGTAAGACTGTCGCCATTGTTGCTGTCACATAAGCCAAATTAAAGCCGATATGTTCTGATAAGGCCAACAGCAAGGTGTAGAAAAGCACCATGGCTGCACCGATTAGTATGTATTGAATGATATGAACTCTTTTTTTCTTGATTACTTCCGTAAATAGGAGTGAAGTAAAGGTAAGGATGATGATCAAAATACCGTATTTGGCAACTCTGGTTGTCTTTTGATAGTTGTTGATGTCGGGTAAAAAATGAATGGTAATCATATCTGTATTGTCCAATAGATTGTTTGCGGAAGTGCCCGGCGGCGTGATAGTTTGTGGCGTTGTTGTTTCGTTGGTATCGTTGGCGTTCTCTATGTTGGCGTCAAAGCGATAGATGTTGTGTGCGTCACCGACCCATTGTTGTGGAAGTTTGCGGCTGAAAGATGGAATTTCCCAGGATGCGGAAAAATTTGAAGCTTCCGTATTTCGCTTGCTTGGTAGAAACGCACCTGTAAAACTTGGATTAGCCCAGTTTCCTTTTGCTTGGATATTTGTTTGGTCGCTAAGGGGCAAAAAGTTGAGGGACTTCGATCCTTTTAAATCCAGTTTGATCTTGAAATGATTATTATCGTCCTGAGGGGTTAATGGTACAGCACAAACCAAATTTTGATTAAAAAGATTGAGATTATTGAAATCTGGATCGAAAACTATATCCTGACCATCCCAGTTCAATGTTGGTCGCTTTCCGAGTCCTTTAAAATCTTGGATACCAAAAATAAGCTTGCTGCCTTTCCAGTCAATATTTTCGACTGGAATCTCCAGTTTTTCTTGGTTTAATTTGCCAAAATTTCCTTCCACGGTGATGTTGCTGCTATAAACTACAGAAGTATAAATTCCTCTTGAAAGATGTTGGGGAGAAATAGCTGTAACGATATTGGAAGTTTTGGGTAAGACAAATATCCATTTAGTCTCTTCTCTCAGGTTAGATTTTTCAGTTTTTTCGGCCGATAAAGGGACCGTTTCGCGATAGGGGATAGCAAGTACTGGACTGGACACTACTTGGTCTTTTCCCCAATTGAGAGCGATGCCTCCGGACACTTCCTGTTCCCTTGATTTTCTTTCTTCAATTAAATCACGAATTAATGCAAGAGGGATAAGCAAGATTAAAGAAAGAAATAAGATGACGAATAGTTTTAGTAAAGTGGAATTGCTGATTTTCTCAAACAATGAAGAGGGCTCCATTGGAGATGAATTGTTGTTGTCCATGGTTTTAGCTGTTTAGGTTTATTTGAATGTTTTTGCTATACAGTGCGATTTGAAGTTCGGTGAGCTGTAACTGTAACATGTCCTTAAATTCTAAATGATGAAATCGCTGAAGTGTTCGGCCTTTTTGAAAGTTCTTTTTGTAATAACTGAAGTATTCTGGGAACAGTATTCCGCCAACGAGGACCATCCCAAAAAGGTATAAGCTGATCTTTCCATTACCCAACAACATATACTGCATCGCAATTTCGTCTTGGATTTCTGTTCCAGTTTCGGTCAGAATGTGAAAAACGTCATGATTTTCTAATTTAGGCATCACTTCGAAGCCCTTACTTTCGTAAAAAAGGCCAAGCGAGTGACCAATGCTTCCGACAGGATAATTTAGAAATTCTTCCTTGCGAATTCCCCAAGCCTTTTTATTCCATTTAAAGACTATCGTATAGATTTTGGAGGACCAGTCGTAGAGGTACAACATGAGCTTTAATCGGATTTTTTTCATATTTATTTTTTTTAAAAGTACTTTGGTTTTCAAAGTATATGGATAAAAAAATTATTTATATTGTTGTTTTATTAAATTTTCTAGTGCAGCAAGGTGATTTTCAAATGCTTTTAGTCCTTTAGCAGTTCTTTTATATCGGGTATTTGGCTTTCGTTCGACAAAGCTTTTCTCGACAACAATATATTCTTCTTTTTCCAACGTTTTCAGATTGGAGGCAAGGTTACCATCCGTTACCTCCAACAATTCTTTCAAAGAATTGAAATCGTACTCCTCATTTGCCGCGAGAACACTCATTATCTGGAGTCGTACTCTGTTTTCAAATATTTTGTCATATAGAGAAAGATCTAATTTCACGATTCGTATTTTTTGTAAACGATAAAACCATAGATGATGTGTAACACACCAAATCCCAATCCCCACAAAAGTAATCCTTTATCCGGAAAAGCTAGCACGATCAGGCCTAGGCAGATTTCTATTATGCCTAGTGCTTTTACTTCGGCAAATGTATAAATACTCCCTGCGGTCAGTGCTAGTCCATAAAATATGAGCAGCATAGCGGCAACCAGCTGGTAGTATCCTTGGATAAAAAACAGCGCCGATACGAAGCCACCTGCAAGCAATGGAATTGAAACTGCAAATAAAAGTGATTTGCTTTTCATGTTCCAAATGGACTGTTTATTTTTTCTCGCCTTTCTACGCGCCATGACAAAACCAGTCACTAAGGATAAGAATAAAATGGTCAGCGCAATGATCAAAAGCACTTGGGATCTTTCCAAATTATTGCCCCCTAATAGCACGGCACTTTGAGGTTGATATATAATATAGTATCCTAATAGTGTTCCCACGAGCGCATAGCAACCCATAAGGACGCCCGATAATCCGCTAATTGAAACAAATTTGGACGATTTTTCCATTAATGATCTGATCTGCCCAAGCTCTTTATATAAATCTTTCTGTTCCATAAAAGTACTTTGATATTCAAAGTAAATGAATAATAATGAATTATGCAAGGGCCTAGGCGAGTATTGAAAAAAAATAAAAAAAAGAGTAGAAAATACTTGCAGGATATATGTTTGGTTTCTATCTTTGTGGCATCAAAAGAAATCCTAATGCGGAAGTGGCGTAATTGGTAGCCGCACCAGACTTAGGATCTGGCGCCGCAAGGCGTGGGGGTTCGAGTCCCTTCTTCCGCACTTGATGTCCTCCCGAACTTAAAACCTCGGGAGGATTTTTTTATGAATGCGATATAGCTAAAAAGAGTATGAATATTTCACACGAGAATGTAGATGCAATCAATGCGGTAGTCAACGTCGCATTAGCACCTGAAGATTATAATCCTCAAGTCGACAAAGAGATTAAAGCGCAAGCTAAAAAAGCAAAATTGCCAGGGTTCCGTCCAGGTCAAGTTCCTGTTGGACATATCAGACGTACTTATGGTAAGTCTATTTTATTTGATGAGGTCAATAAATTAGTGAATGAAAAAATCACCAATTACATTACTGAAAATAAATTAGAAGTTTTAGGTCAGCCACTTCCTTTGGAAGATGACGCGCAGTACAGCTGGGATTATAAAGACAATTTCAACTTTAAATATGAAATTGGTCTTGCTCCGGCGTTTGAATTGCCTTTCACTGCTGAGACTGAATTTACTTCTTACGAAATCAAAGCTGATGAAGAAACATTGGCAGATCGTATCAAGAACTTGCGTCGTAGCTATGGAAAAATGACTAATCCAGAAGTTTCTGAAGAAGGTGATGTATTGTATGCAACATTGAAGCAAGATAAAGAGGATGGTTTAGAGAAAACAACTTCTATACGTACTGATATCGTAGAAGATGCTAAGGTCAAAAAATCATTGGTTGGTCTTAAGAAGGACGATGTTGTTAAGATTGACGTTAAAAAAGCATTTAAAACGGAAGATTTAGCACGGATATTAGGTATTACCGAAGAGGAAGCAACTGCTTTAGACGTAACTAAATTTGAATTGACTGTTAAGAATATCAACCGTTTAGAGGAAGCTGATCTTAATCAGGAATTTTTCGATAAGTTATTCACTGAAGGTGAAGTGACGGAAGAAGCTCAATTCACAGAAAAAGTGAGAGAAGAAGTTGAAAACTTATTCAAACAAAATTCTGATCAAAAGTTACGTAATGACATGTATACTTTTGGTATGGAAAAGGTTGATGTAGCTTTCCCTGAAGAGTTCTTAAAAAGATGGTTGAAAGCAACTAATCCAAGTATTTCTGAAGAAGAATTAAACGAAGGATTTGCCGATTTCTTAAACAACTTGAAATGGACGATCATTGAAAATCGTGTGGTTACAGAAAACGGTCTTGAAGTTAAATATGATGAAGTGATCAATTTAGCGAAGGAACGCATCTATGCGCAGATCAAGATGTATAACATCAATGAAGAGCCTTCTGATGAGCAGTTGAACCAATTTGCAATTCAATTATTGCAAGACCGCGAACAAGGTAATCGTTTGTTTGAAGAAGCTAAAGCTTTGAAGGTATTTGATCACTTGAAGGGTTTAGTTAAATTGAATTCGGAAGAAATCGAATAC
Source organism: Sphingobacterium sp. UBA3549 (assembly GCF_002376635.1). NCBI lineage: Bacteria > Pseudomonadati > Bacteroidota > Sphingobacteriia > Sphingobacteriales > Sphingobacteriaceae > Sphingobacterium > Sphingobacterium sp. UBA3549. The sequence continues at coordinate 8,458 of NZ_DFOE01000003.1, forward strand.
AAAGAATTCGAGAAATTATCCTAATCGATTTTTAAATAAAAAGGAAGTCCCTTCAATCTACTGAAGGGACTTTTTTTATTTTCATCGCAGCGTGGCCGCAGCTTTTACACTATTTTTTTGTTGTTCAGATCTTCCACAAATCGCTTGAGTCGGCAGTTATATGGAGCTGAAATACAAAAGCGCTGCTGTTGAAATCGAGATGGATTCATGGAATAGGGACAATGCGGTTGGAATGGAAGTTGGGCTGTTGGAGACGAAAAGAATCCGATTGAGATGGACGAGGTCTGTCTTAGCTTAAAGAGGTATTCCGGAATTGAAAGAGGTTTTCTTGAGTTTGAAGAGACCGGTTGAACTACCCAAAGAATTAGACGGAAAGGGTTAATTGACCTTGCCTTTATTTGTTTCAGCAGGAGTTGTCGTAATCGTTTTCTTGCCAAATGGAAATAGCCGTTTTAAGAACTCGGAGAAGCTGTTGAATTCCTGTCGATACAGTAATCCGAAAGCGCTTATATACTCGCCATCGTTGGGGCTAAGAAGAAAATTTCGGGTGTTTAATCTGTTTGAGGCCCTGAGGACTAAACGGCCATCTTTTCTTAAATAAAACATCGCTTCAGCATCTGTAGAGACCCGATCTGAAAAAACATTTAAATCCGTAAGGGCTTGACTTCTGCGATCCGAGATCCCTCCGGTCAAGACAAGTCTGTCATTAAATAAGCGTAGCGAGGCGGAAGCATCATTTAAAGACTTAATATTAATATCAAAGAAATTGATGTTGAGCGATTGGGCTATAATGTTGTTGATTTGGTTGAATGCTATCTCAGTTCCCGCAGATAACAAAGTATTGTTCACTTCTTTACCGAAGTCAGTTTGTGTGCCAGGGGTAAAACTCCTTCGAACGATCAGACTAAGTGCTTGTTGATTGACATTGTTGGCATCTGAAAAATAACCTTGCAACTCATCCTTAACGCCGGGGTTCTGTGGGAAATTGATGTCGAAGGTGATCTCAGGCTGACTTAATTGACCTTTTAAGATCATGTCGGCCTGTGCCAATACGCGTTCGGGATTTTCTTCACGTCCGGCAGCATTATAAAGCGGTGCTAAGCTCGTTCTTTGTTGATAGATGGCGTTGATATTGATATTGGCTTCTGTGGGATTTCCAGCCCATCGCACTGTTCCACCTTCTTTAAGATCAAAGATTTTATTGATATAATCTTGGGCGGTGAAATTAAATTTTCCACTGTTGATGATAAAATCCCCAAACATTTCAAAATCGCCCAAAGAGGATATTCGCATATTAAGATTGCTATTTCCCCGTCCCGATAATTCGCCCATACTGGAGAATAAATTGATCTCTGCATTGGGGTTGATTAGGAGATCCATATTCATAGTCAGACCGTTGAAATCTCGTTTTTTTGTGTTTTTCTTGATTTTTGTGGAGTCTTTCTCGATAAAGTAAATAAAGTCGGTATCTGATATGGTGCTCGCGTTGTTGAAAGGGATATTGATAACAGTATTTTCTTCGGATTTAGCACGGATGTTGATATTCATTGCTGAGGTAAGTCCCTTAAACTTGAAATTGCCCGAGGCGTAAGCCGTTCCGTAATATATGTCATTGTCCTTAATTGTGGTATTTAATACTAAAAAATTCTTGGCTTCTGCAGTAATATCTATATCAGGGTCACTTAATTTGTTGAGGTCGACAACCCCATCAATGGTCGCTACATTGTTTTTTGGATCATATACTTTTAATCCTTTTAGAAAGATTCGATTGTTGGTAAGCTCAATTTTATCAGAAAGCCGATAGGGGGTTTTTAGATAATTGATAACCATCGAAGCATTTTCTAATTTGCCGTCGCCTGTAATTTTGGGATTTAGAATGTCACCTTCAATCGTAAGATCTGCGTTCACTTTTCCCTGAATATTGGATACTAAGCTTCTTAAAAATGGCTGAAAAATGAATACATCTGTATTTGCGAGTTTGGCTTTAAGATTAAGCTTATTATTTTCATTTAAGTGATTATAAGAACCTTGTAGCTGAATCAATTTATTACCTTCTTCGATTTTGCTCTCTAGTTTTACGTGTTGATTTTCGGGGTCGTAATTAGCACTAAGCGCCAGTGAACCGATGGGAATATTGTTATAGAGGATAGGAGAAGTCTTTATATTGGCTACAACAAAGGGAGATTTAAACACAGCGTTAACTTCAATATTTCCGTTCATATTTCCGGAGAGATTGATGCCGTAAGGCTTGGTTATACCATTTAAGGAGGTGAGGTTAAAGTCCTGAAATTTAAGATTGATCTGATCACTTTCTTCATTGGAAAGTATACCGTCAATGTGGACCTTTTGGTTATCATGACTTAGCGTTAGTTTTTCAAAGTACCATTTGCCTTTCGATATTTTCAGCTGTGCATCATTATTGACTAGCCAGCTCTCTCTATTGATCAAGATATTCGACGGATAGAAATTGATATAGGCAGGTTTGGCATGAGCAAAACGGATGACTCCATTCAGATCTAGACTGTTGCTTGCCTCTAGTTCCGACATTTTGATGTTGAATTGTAAACTATCGTTTGCCAGCGTGTTTGAAATATTGACGTTTTTAATATAGGTACTGTCGGTAAAGTTAATTCGATCAATGGAGGTTTGCAGTTCCATATTTTTCAAATTGGCATTTTGATCGATAATCAGGTGAGTGAGTCGGATACCATTGTACTTCAATTCAGGCGCGTAAAAATTAAAATTAGCCGTTTGTTTTTCACTTTCAAATTTGGCGTTCAATGTTGCACCACTGTCCAGCGCAATATCTTTTTTAAAGAACGTTGCGATAGGCTTGAAATAAGTAATATTAATATTGAGGTCAAAGTCTTGGCGGTTAAACATGTCCTTCTCAAAACCAATAGCGGGGGCATAGCGCATCGCTAAAGCTTTAAAATAAGGAACTATCGTATTGAGGTCTATTCTTCCTTTGAGATCAATATGTCCGATAGCCGACTGCAAGGTTAACGAGCGTGCATTTTCATCTCCTTCTGCTAGAAAATTGATGTTTCGTATAACAAATTGCCCTTTCGAAGAACTGAAGCTTACACTGTCTGATTTAAACTCACCGGTAATATTATTGATATTGTCCCCAATTAAGCTGGTATGGAATTTTGTGTTCTTAATGTTGATGGAATCCCCTTGAAAGAAGTTGATTTTTTTTAGATTAGCTTGCTGAATATCAGCATCTAGATGATAATTGGGTTTGGCGGACCAATCAATATCTGTTGTAAACTGTAATTTTAAATTTGGATCGGATATACTTCCGGATCCGACGAAAAGTTTCTTTTCTGTTTTTCCCTCAATCTGTACATCTTGATAGCTGTAATTCTTAAAGTTGAAATTTGTCAAATTACCTTTTATCATCAAAGCTAGCATTTTGGGATCAGTACCTGCTCCGTCTACTTGTAGATTGAACCCTGTTGTTCCTAAATCTTTTACTTTTGTAATCGCTCCTACATCGAATTTTTTCGATTGGAAGCTACCTGCATATTTGGTTTCTTTCTGGATATCCAGCAATCCATCCGCTGTAACATCACCAATATCGGTCGTGAAAATTCCCTTTGTTTTAAATTTATTGTACAGTCCATGTAGACTTCCTTTGAAAGAAAATCTATTGAAAAGCTGAACAATTTCCGGGAGTTTAAAGTTTTTTAGATTTCCTAAATCGGCAATAACCCGATTTAAGTCTTGATATTCGGATGAAATTGCTACCTGTGGAATGATGAAATCTGTTTTATCGATGTCAGGTAGTCCAATAATTTGTAGATCACCTGCTAAGCTTGTCTTCTTACCGATTGTTAAATCGACCTGACTGGCGTTGATTGCCGATACCGTACCTTCCAAATTTGCTTTTTTAATATGGACATCAAACTGGACCTGGTGCATGGGGGAGGAGAAGAAAGCAATGTCTTCGGAATGAATACGTGAATCTCGCGCTCGAAGTTGTATGTGAACCTTATTGATGAAGTCTGAAAAGTCGTCAAAGCTTTTATAACTAAGTTTAATATAATTCTTAAATGTAGAACGGTTGGTTGCCAACATCAGTTCACTGAGTTCAATAGCCGTATTGCTTATCGTCGTACGTGCAAGAAGACCTTTAATAACCAATCCTTTCTTTTCATGCAGATTAAAGGTCTTAATATCTGCTGAAAATTGATTGGAATCCATTTTAATATTATCAAGATGAGCGTTTAATTTGGAGATTCCTAAATCTCCAAAATCGACCACTTTATTGTAATGCTTGCGTTTGTGGTCAGTGTAGTTGAACGCATTGTTTTTGATGATAACTTCTTTGATCGCAAAGATGAGTTTTTTTGAACTTTTCTTTTTTTCTTTTTTTGGTGGGTTGAAATACCGAATTAAGAATGAAATATTACTGCTATCCTGAAATTGTTCAAAGGAAGCTTCAGTATCTTCAATTGTTAATTTATTGATTACAATCTTGTTCGACTCAATGAACTCAGAGAGGTTGACATTAGCTTCTAGCTTGCCTGAATGTACTATTTTTTTTCCTTGCGGACTATAGAGTTGAAAATCTTCTACTACAATAGATTTGAAGGGCTTAAAATAGATGCTCTTGAGACTTATTTTGGTATTTAGTTCCTTTGATAAATAGTCTACAGCTTTTTGTGCAACATAGTTTTGTACGGGCTTCAACTGCAGCGACAATGCCAATGCAAGCAGTATAATGACTATACTACCCAGGACTATTGACACTATTTTAATTATTTTTTTGATACTTTTGTATTAAAATTTATTACCTCCAGCTATGGCTATTATTTTAGGGATCGAATCCTCTTGTGATGAAACCTCCGCTTCTATCTGTATAAACGGTGAAATTCGCTCAAATGTTATCGCCACTCAGGCAATCCACGCGAAATATGGTGGAGTAGTTCCCGAGTTGGCTTCTCGCGCTCATCAACAAAATATTATTCCAACAGTGGACGAAGCCATTCGCCAAGCAAAAGTAAGCAAAAATCAAATAGATGCAGTGAGTTTTACACGGGGGCCGGGATTATTAGGTGCACTTTTGGTAGGAACGTCTTTTGCTAAGTCATTTGCACTAGCGCAAAATATTCCTTTAATTGATATAAACCATATGCAGGCGCATATTTTAGCTCATTTTATTGAAGATCCGAAGCCAAACTTTCCTTTTTTATGTCTTACAGTTTCCGGTGGTCATACACAAATTGTATTGGTGAAAGATTATTTTGAAATGGAACTTTTTGGGGAGACATTGGATGACGCAGCGGGGGAGGCTTTTGATAAGACCGCTAAAATCTTAAATCTTCCTTATCCGGGTGGACCGCTTATAGATAAATATTCCAAAGATGGAAATCCGACCGCTTATAAGCTTCCTGAGCCACAAATCCCAGGTTTAAATTTCAGTTTTTCAGGATTGAAAACCGCAATACTCTATTTGGTTCAAGACCAATTGAAGCTGAATCCAGATTTTCTGACAGACAATATGGCCGACCTGTGTGCCAGTGTGCAATCGCGTATTGTATCTATTCTGTTGAATAAATTAAAGAAAGCGGCAAAGGAAACTGGTGTAATGGATATCGCTATCGCAGGGGGTGTTTCGGCTAATTCTGGTCTCCGACAGAGCTTGATTGAAATGGGTGAAAAATACAATTGGAGGGTATTCATACCAAAATTTGAATATTGTACGGATAATGCAGCGATGATTGCGATTGCGGGTTACCATAAATTTTTAAAGAAAGATTTTGTGGGTCAGGATGTGGCTCCTATGGCTAGAATGCATCTATAATCAAGTAGGGTGTTTCAAGTTTCCCACGGCAATTTCATTGGTCATGGGAAACTTAGTATAGTTACTATCTTATAATGGCGAACTATATCCATAGGCTTGTGCTGCCGAGGTAAATACGTTTTTCTTAGGCTGGTAGAAATTCAGTTCATAACCTTCAGCTCCCCAAAAGATACTGATAAAACTGATCCCTTGTGCTGATCGTAATACTGTTAGTATGTGAAAAGCATCGTTGTCAAATTGGCCGCCGTCATCAACACGCCAGGTACTGATGTCATCATACAAGGCTGGAAAATCCAAATTGATCAACTCTTCGTCCTTGGCGTACGAAAATACGGCTAAGGCAGAGTCTTGTTGATTTTCAAAAACCGTAAGATTAAACTCCGACTCATCGCTGAGTATCGCTATGGTTGTACTTTTGTTAATCTTTCTGTTGTATTTTTTTTCAAGTTGCTCCCTAATATTTGTGGAAGTTTCTCTTTGAACTTGTGTAAACTTCTCGATTTTATACTGATCTATAAAAGCCTTGTTGACCAGCATACCAAATTCACCGGATTTAATTGCAGCGCTAATTTTAAATAATGAACCTTCACTATTTGCAAAGTTCTGTGCGGTCTGTCTACCGTTGCTCCCCTTACTATCTGTTTTATTCTCAACAAACTCAAGGGGGCTGACTTGGTCTTCTACGATAACATAATTATATTTTTCGGGACTTTCCATTGCCTGATCCATCGGAAGAGCGATAAGTGAGTCCATTTGCTGGTTCAAAAAGCCAAAGTATGGTGAAATTGTTTCTTCCGTATTTTCATGCTTAATTGCAGTCTTGGATTGATGTTGATTGTTGCCACAAGCATATACTGTAAGTAGAATAATAGCTGAAAAAAATGACTTCATAAGCATCTATATTTTTTTTGTGAAATATAAGGCTTTCGTGCATCATAATGAAAAGATTTAAACTTTAATATTATGATGAACTCCAAATTGAATATTTACCGCAAAGAATGGCTGGATGTTATTTTTGCTGGTCGTAACAAAATGTACGGCGCTTACGAGTTGCGAAATCTCTCTGATAAAGCAACGAATGTGGGTTTGGGAATTGTGGTTTCTTTTGCAGTTTTGCTGATCGCAGGATCCTATGCATATAATACATATTTTAAGCAAACTGTTCCGGCCGTGATTTATAAAGTACAAGATATGGGACCCGACATGCTGGAAGAAATTCAAAAGAAGGTAGAGGAGAAAGAAGAGGTTCCTGAAGAACCTGTCATGATGCAGGAGAAGGCCCCGCAGCAAGTTGCCCAAGATGTATCCAAATTTGATCTGGTTAGAATGCCTGATATAAAAGTGGCCAAAGCAAATCAAGTTACGGAAGAACTTGTGAGTCAGGATGAACTGAAGAATCCCAATACGATGACTTCAAGGATTACATTGAAGGCAAGTCCATCGGGTACATATATTGCGCGCGGTGAATTTGGTTCTTCGAAAAGAGATGGTGATATTACTGGCTCCGGGATTGGTTCGGTATCCGGCGGTGGAACTGATGGTGATGCTAACAATACATTTACATCGGTGGAGATTATGCCAATACCTGTAGGAGGGCTGCCCGCGTTTATGAAATGGATTGCCGAGAATTATAACTTTCCGCAACAGGCTTTAGATCAAGGGGTTTCTGGTGTTATAGAGGTTTCTTTTGTCGTTGAGAAAGATGGGTCATTGACAGATATTGCTGTCAAACGTGATATGAAATTTGGTACCGGGGAGGCTGCTATAAACTTATTGAAGAAAGCGAAAAAATGGAAACCTGGTGTACAGAATGGACTTAAAGTGCGTGTGGCATATACGTTACCGATCCGTTTAAGTGCTGTAAGCCAATAAGCTCTTCTTAACTTTATTTAACAAATCATCAATTAAACTTTTGATAGCCGATACGGCTCTTACTAATAAATAAGTTGAAAAAGAGTACTTATTAAAAAAATGATTGTTGGTTTTAAAAAAATAAAGAAATGAAAAAATTGATGTTAAGTTTGGCTTTATCTGGATTGATGTTAGCCGGTTTCGCTCAAGAAAAAAAAGATGTTAAACCAGAATTGAAAGAAATGCAAACTTCCATGCATAAACATAAAAGCGGAAGGATGCAAGATGGTTTTAAAAATAAAACTCCTGAGGAAGTAGCTAAGATGAAAACTGATCGCATGGATCAAAAGCTGAAATTTACGGATAAACAGCGTAAGGATATCTATGCATTTCATTTGAAGCAAGCACAGGATCATCAAAAAATGGCCGCTGAACGAAAGGAACATCGTGCAAAAATGAAAAAGCAACGTGTGGCGGAACATGAAAAAATGATGGGAATGTTAACCCCAGAGCAACAAAAAACGTTAAAAGATTCTTACGCTGAAAATCGAAAAATGCACAAAGAGCATTGGAAAAAAGACAGACAGCTCAAAAGAAAAGACGTTAAAAAAGGAGAACTGAATAAAACAAATGACGCCGACATAAAAGCATCATAAACATTAAACAAGGATAGTTTTCATATTAAATATTGGTGAGTGTTAGTAGAGGAGGGAACCGTTGGTTCCCTCTTTCATTTTTTACTCTTTATTTTTTTGTTGTTCTTTCCACTGTTTGGAGAATGATTTTTCTGACAACTTAGGTAATTCACGCTGATGCCCCCATGTTTTCTGAAAGAATTTTCGGATGAAAAAATTTTTGAATTTTCCACCGAAAAAATCGACCAATTTTCTTCGCATAATTCCATAAGTGAACCATTGCCAGGCTTTTTGTTCCGTTTTTGGAGCTAGACCTTGATCAACTGAATCTTTTCTGTTCACAAGAAGCATGCGTTGTATGTCAATACCTACCGGACAGACCTCAGTACATTTTCCACAGAGTGTAGAGGCGTAGCTCAGGTGTTTAAATTCCTTCATCCCATTTAAATGAGGTGATATGAGTGATCCAATTGGGCCTTGATAAGTTGTTTCATAAGTATGGCCACCGATGTTCTGATAGATTGGGCATACATTCAGACAGGCACCGCAACGGATGCAATATAAGCCCTGACGCTGTTCTTTCTGAGCGAGAAGTTTGCTGCGGCCATTGTCTAGCAGAATGACAAACATCTCTTCGGGACCGTCAGATTCGTAAGCCTGTTTAGGCCCGGTAAGTAGTGTATTGTAAACCGTTAAATTCTGACCAGTACCGTGTGTAGATAAAAGCGGCCAAAAGATGTCTAAATCTTGTAGGTTGGGAATTATTTTTTCTATTCCAACTACAGCGATATGTGTTTTCGGGAACGTCGATGTCAATCGGGAATTTCCTTCATTTTCAGTAATCGCTAGGCTACCAGTTTCAGCAATCAGAAAATTGGCTCCTGTAATTCCGACTTCTGCTGATAAGTAGCGATCACGAAGTAGTTCACGCGCCTTCATTGTCAGTTGCTCTGCGGAAGCATCCAATGGAGTGTCAAATTTTTCATGGAAAAGCTTAGCAATATCTTCCAGGCTCAAGTGCATGGCTGGGGTAACAAAGTGATAGGGTTTTTGATCGAGCAGCTGTATAATATATTCGCCCAGATCGGTTTCTATTGCATCAATATTTTTGGAAGCCAAAAAATGGTTAAGCTCAATCTCTTCTGTTGCCATCGATTTAGACTTGACTACAGACTTTGCCTTTTTACGCTGAATGATCGCATAGATCTCTTCCAACGCTTCTGTGGCGTCGTTTGCCCAGATGACTTTTCCACCTCGGGCAGTGAAATTGGCTTCAAACTGCAACAGGTAGCGGTCGAGATTTTCCATGACCTTCCACTTAATCAAATTGGCTTTTATCTTGCTATTTTCAAGATCCGCAAATTTACTTTTGCCTTTTTCGAAAGCCATGCTGTATTTGTCGATATTGTAATTGATAATATCGCGGTGTTTGGTGTCAAATGCTTTTTGCGCACTTTCCTTTATAAATGCATTAGCGGTACTCTCTGCCATCTAATCTGCTGGTTTTTCACAAAAAAAAGTTGGTAAAAATTACCAACTTTTAAATATACTGTTAATAAATTGTTTCTCGAAAATCGAGGTAAAAATTTATGCTTTTATCGCAATATTTAAGCTGAGCTCGTCCAACTGTTCTTGGTGGATGGTTGACGGTGCGTCAATCATAACATCTCTTCCCGAGTTGTTTTTTGGGAAGGCGATGACATCGCGGATGGTGTCTAAGCCAGCCAATAAAGATACCAGGCGGTCAAAGCCAAAAGCGAGTCCGCCGTGTGGGGGAGCGCCATAGGTGAAGGCCTCCATCAGGAAGCCGAACTGTTTTTTTGCTTCTTCAGAGCTAAACCCTAAATGTTTGAACATGAGTGATTGAAGTTCTCTGTCATGGATACGGATTGATCCCCCACCGACTTCTACGCCATTTAATACAAAGTCATAGGCATTTGCTCTCACTTCTCCAGGATTGGTATCCAAAAGCGGAATATCTTCTGGTTTGGGTGAAGTGAACGGGTGATGCATGGCGTGATAACGACCGTTTTCTTCGTCCCATTCCAATAGCGGGAAGTCAACGACCCAAAGCGGTGCGTAGGTTTCTTTATTACGGAAACCCAATTGTGCAGCAACTTCAAGGCGTAGTTCATTGAGCTGTTTGCGCACTTTGTCTGTTCCCCCAGCCATAATTAACAATAGGTCGCCAGGTTTCGCGTGGAACGCATCTGCAATTGCTGACAGCTGTTCTGGCGTGAAAAATTTATCCACAGAGGACTTTACTGAGCCATCTTCATTAACACGAGCATAGACCAATCCCGTTGCACCGATCTGTGGACGTTTGATGAATTCTGTCAGTGCATCCAATTGTTTCCTGGTGTAATGGGCACAGTTTTCAGCATTTATCCCTACCACTAATTCTGCGGCATCAAATACAGGGAAACCTTTTCCTTTGGCAACGTCATTTAGTTCAAAAAACTGCATTCCAAAGCGAATATCTGGTTTGTCTGATCCGTAAAGGCGCATCGCATCTGCGTAAGTCATACGTGGAACGGTACCCAGATCAATCCCCTTGATTGTTTTGAAGATGTGTTTTGCAAGACCTTCAAAGATATTTAAGACATCTTCCTGTTCTACAAAAGACATTTCACAGTCTATTTGCGTGAATTCGGGTTGGCGATCTGCGCGCAAATCCTCATCACGAAAACATTTTACAATTTGAAAATAGCGGTCGAAACCTGAGACCATCAAGAGTTGCTTGAAGGTTTGAGGTGATTGCGGTAAGGCATAAAATTCTCCAGGATTCATCCGAGAAGGGACGACAAAGTCACGTGCTCCCTCGGGAGTTGATTTAATTAGATAAGGGGTCTCAACTTCCAGAAAATTTTGGGAGTCAAGATAACGGCGGATCTCTTGTGAAGTTTTATGGCGTAAAATAAGGTTTTCGCGTACTGGGTTACGGCGTAAATCCAGGTATCTGAACTTCATTCGAATATCATCGCCACCATCTGTTTCATCTTCTATGGTAAAAGGAGGTAATTTAGCGGCATTTAGTATTTCAAGATTTAAAACCTTGATTTCAATATCTCCAGTGGGGATTTTAGCATTTTTATTCGAGCGTTCGATAACCTCTCCAGTTACCTTGATGACATATTCTCTTCCGAGTTCACGGGCACTGGCGCGTAAAGACGCATCATCATCTGCATTGAACGTTAATTGTGTGATACCATATCGGTCTCTAACATCGATGAAAGTCATACCGCCTAAATCGCGGGATTTTTGAACCCATCCACTTAGGGTAACCGTCTTCCCTAAGTCAGCTAGTGTTAATTCTCCACAAGTGTGTGTTCTGTGCATATCGTTATGAAAATTATATTTGACGCAAAATTATTGGTTTTACTCGACAATAACGAATTCTACTTTGGTTATTTGAACGACCTTCTCCCACTTTCTTCCACAATACTCTATGGTCTTTTTTATGGCTCCCACTTTATCCCCTTTTTACTAAAAAAGTGGTTGAAATTAAGTTGATAGGTCTAGAATTTTTACAATTCATTTCTAATTTTTTGGCGAAAAGTATGGAAAATAAACTGTTCTATCGCATGGGATTTTATAAGTTGATAGGGGTTTAACTGCTTGTAAATTAGGTTTTGCAGGATTTTTTATTTAAAGGATATTTTGTTTGTTGTAGCTATTTATCGATGTGGAAAACTTTTTTATGTTATAAAGTGGGGGAAAGTGGGAGAAAGTGTATACTTTTACATTTAAATTAGAATAGGATAATTGACGATATGACTCAGTTAATCGGTGAATTTGAATGCAAGTTAGACGCCAAAGGAAGAATGGTGTTGCCAGCTGCGCTCAAGAGGCAAATGCCTCATGTAGAGCGGGATGGTCTTGTTGTGAATCGCGGTTTTGAGAAACATCTGGTTTTTTATCCACGGGAAGAATGGGATTTGATGACAGCTAAACTGGCGAAATTAAATCAATTCGATCCCAAGGTTCGTGCGTTTGTGCGTGCTTTTACACGCGGTGCAACCGAATTAACTTTGGATGCTGCAGGTCGTGTTTTGTTGCCGAAAAGCTTGTTGGAGTTTGCGGGTATACAGGCCGAATTGGTTTTGGCCTGTCAGTTTAATAAGATTGAGGTTTGGTCTAAGGAAGGGTATGAGGAGTTGATGAGCGACGGTGGTGTGGAGGATATATCATCTTTGGCGGCAGAGGTAATGGGAGATATTAATTTTGGACTATAAGCGTATGGAAAATGTCTATCATGTTCCGGTCATGTTACAAGAATGCATGGATTCGTTGGCGATTAAGCCGAATGGCGTCTATGTGGATGTGACTTTTGGTGGTGGTGGTCATTCTCGCGAGATTTTAAAGAGATTGGGGCCAGAAGGGAAGCTGTTTGCTTTTGATCAGGATCCGGATGCATTGAAGAATGCGATCGACGATCCTCGCTTTACATTGATACATCAGAACTTTAGGTTTTTAAAGAATAGTCTTCGTTTGGAAGGTGTGCGTGCAGTAGATGGGATTTTGGCAGATTTAGGAGTTTCTTCACATCAATTTGATGCTGCGGACCGTGGTTTTTCTATTCGCTTTGATGCTGATCTGGATATGCGTATGGATCAGGTTGGTGATCTAGACGCGAAGTCACTCTTAGCCACCTATGCAGAGGAAGATCTCCATCGCATTTTTGGTATGTACGGAGAGATCATGAATGCTAAGTCGCTTGCGAAAACAATTGTTACGGCGCGTTTGGTTCAACCGATTCAAACTGTTTCAGAATTAAAAGAGGTGATTCAACGGATGGTTCCGAAGGGTAAGGAACATAAGTATCATGCGCAGGTGTTTCAGGCGCTTCGTATCGAGGTGAATCGTGAGTTGGATGCTTTACAGGAATTTTTGTTGCAGACGGTGGACGTGCTCAACGTGGGTGGGCGATTGGTTGTTATGTCCTATCATTCTTTGGAAGATCGTTTGGTTAAAAATTTTATGGCAAAAGGTAAGTTCAAAGGAGAGGTTGAGAAAGATTTTTTTGGAAATGAAATTAAGCCATTTCTTGTGGTTAGCCGTAAAGCGATTACGGCTTCTGCAGAGGAACTGGCTTTAAATAATAGATCGCGCAGTGCGAAACTGCGCATTGCTGAAAAGTTGGGTGTGTCTTAAAAATGGAGCGAGAGGATGAGCAGAAATACGATAAGACAGAAAGAGTTGAGTGAAGAAGTTCAAGAGGAACTGCAAGAAACTGTCGAAGAAAAGGCCGAACAAACAGAAGCGTTTATTAAAACGCTTTTTACCGTTGGAGACCTTTCGTTAAACAGAATATTGCATTACTTGCCATTTGGAGCATTTATAGCCTTTCTGATGCTATTGTATATTTCCAATCGTCATTTTGCCGAGCGAACTATTCGGAGTATCGATAAAGTGAGTAAAGAGGTAAAAGAATTGGGGTGGGATCATAAGTCTCTATCTGCTGAACTGATGAAAATGTCTACACAAACGGAAATTGCTAAGCGTGTAGATTCTTTGGGTTTGAAAGAGCGAGTGGAACCACCAATCAAGATCGAAGTTATAGAGAATAAAGAAGATAAATAGGAAGAGTTATGAGTATCAGAAATACGATTCTTGTTCGTGTCTACTTTGCTTTTGGGCTTATCGTGTTGCTTGCGTTTTTGGTGTTTGGAAAAATGGCAAAGTTGCAGTATGTCGATGGACAGCATTGGAAAGCTTTAGCGGATAGCCTTTCTATTCAGGAACGGGAGGTGGAAGCTGCTCGTGGGAATATTTATTCGAATGACGGGAGTTTGCTGGCTACTTCAGTGCCTGAATATGAACTTCGTTTTGATGCTATGGCTATTCCGGAAGAGGATGAAGAGTATTTCAACTTAAAAGTTGACTCCTTGGCGATTAAGCTTGCTGATTTCTTTAAAGATAAATCATCTCGGCAGTATTTGACATTATTAAAGCAAGCACGGAATAAAAAGCAGCGCTATTTGTTGCTTAAACGTAATGTGTCGCATCAGGATTTGAAACGTGTAAAGCAATTTCCTCTGCTTAAATCTGCTCGCGTCAATAAGGAGCGTTTTCCAAGTTGTTTGATTACAGATCGCCAAAACAAACGTATTTTGCCTTTTGTCAATCTTGCTGCAAGAACCATCGGTTATAAAAATGTGAAAGAAAATATTCATGTTGGACTGGAAGGTGCATATGGAGAATATATCGACGGAAAAAGTGGGAAAAGATTGATGCAGCGCATCGCAGGAGGTGTATGGATTCCTGTCAACAAAGATATCGAGGTTGCTCCAGTTGATGGGTCTGATATTATCTCTACCATTGATGTAAATATGCAGGATATGGCGCAAAGGGCGCTAGAGAAGCAGATGATTACGAGTAATGCGGATGAGGGCTGTGTTGTGATGATGGAGGTGAAAACAGGGGAAGTGCGAGCGGTGGCCAACTTTATGCGTGATAAGGATGGAGTCTATCGTGAAAAGTTCAATCTTGCCATTGCGCAGAGTGCGGATCCGGGGTCAACATTTAAGTTAGCTTCTTATTTAGCTTTGATTGATGATAAAAAAATAGATTCGAGCACAACTGTGAATATTGGTAATGGTAATTGGCCAATTTACAAACATACCATTCGGGATTCACATGCGCCCAAGAAGTCGATAATTTCGGCTAAAAGGGCTTTTGAGGAATCGTCGAATGTGGGCGTTACTAAATTTGTTTACCAAGCCTATAAAGATAATCCAGATCAATTTACCTCGAAGCTGCATTCTTTCGGTTTCGGGAAAACATTAGGTCTACAGATTCCGGGAGAAGGGGTGCCTCTGGTAAAATCGTCGAAGAGTAAGAGCTGGAGTGGATTGTCTTTGGTACAGATGGCTTATGGCTATGAAATGAAGATTACCCCGTTGCAAACGTTGACGTTTTATAATGCTGTTGCGAATAACGGTAAATTGATAGCGCCACTCTTTGTTAAGGAAATTAGGCATTTGGGGAATACGATTCAAACGTTTAAGGCTAAAGTCCTCAACGAAAAGATAGCGTCGGACCATGCTTTATCAGAAGTGAGGGGAATGATGGAAGGGGTGATGATTGAAGGGACGGGTAAAAGCGTAGCTAGCCCGCTGTATAGTTCTGGTGGAAAAACTGGTACGGCCCAGATGGCAGATGGTTCGAGAGGATATGGTGCGAGACGCTACCAATCTTCCTTTGCGGGATATTTTCCAGCTGAGGATCCGAAATATTCCATCATTGTGGTGATCCGTAACCCGAGAAATGGATATTATGGCGGATCAGTTGCGGGGCCTGTCTTTAAAGAGCTTGCCGATATGGTGTACGCGAACGATATGGAGATGAAAGGAAAAAAGACGTTTAAAGCGGTCAATGTAGGTGGAAGAATGCCGTTGACTTTACAGGGGTCGAGAGAAGCGAGTAAAAAAGTGTACGATAGATTGGGGATTAATACGGTCAATTGGGATACAATTGCACGGGGAGAAGTGGATACGTCTACGCGGGGAGTGCCATTTGTAGATTTGAAATATAGAGAAGGAATTGTTCCGAATGTTGTTGGAATGGGATTGATGGATGCCTTATATGTGGTAGAAAATGCAGGCTTTAAAGCGCGCGTGACTGGAAAAGGGAGAGTGGGGATGCAGTCACTCGTAGCTGGACAGAAACTGCCTTTTGGGACGGCGATAAATTTAGAACTTAAGTAATGATGGATTTAAAAAAAGTATTGCATGCCATCCCTGTTCAGCAGGTTGTGGGTAACCTTGAAGAGGTTGATGTGCACTCTTTGTGCTTTGATTCCAGAAAAGTAACGTTGGGAAGTCTGTTTATCGCTGTGAGAGGTGTGCAAACGGATGGTCATCTATTTGTAGAGAGGGCAATTACTTCGGGAGCAAGAGCAGTTATTGTAGAGCAGTTGCCAGAAGATATATTGGACTCTGTAGCGTATATTTTAGTCGCCGATTCTGCTTATGCACTAGGTGTAGCCGCAGCTAATTTTTACGGAAATCCTTCGGAAAAACTTAAGTTGGTCGGTGTTACAGGAACGAATGGTAAAACGACAGTTGCTACATTGTTGTTTCAGTTGTTTACTGAATTGGGGTACCATGTGGGGCTGTTATCTACCGTGCAAAATCAGATCGGAACGAAGATTATACCGGCTACGCATACGACCCCAGATCCTATTCAACTGAATCAGTTGCTGCATGATATGGTTAATGATGGCTGTGATTATGCCTTTATGGAAGTTAGCTCACACGCTGTAGTTCAGGAACGTATCGCAGGTTTATTGTTTTCAGGAGCTATATTCACGAATATTACGCATGATCACCTGGATTTTCATGGAACCTTCGATAATTATATTAAGGCAAAAAAGAAGTTCTTTGACGATTTAGATGCAAATGCTTTTGCGTTGACCAATGCGGACGATCGAAACGGTCAGGTCATGCTTCAAAATACGGTGGCACATCGGAAAAGCTATGGCTTACGTTCGGGGGCAGATTTTAAAGCAAAGGTTATTGAAAGCCATTTCGATGGTATGCTGATGAGTGTTGACGGACAGGAAGTGTGGGTAAAATTGACCGGTGATTTTAATGCATACAATCTTTTGGCGGTATATACTGCTGCGATCTTACTTGAACAGGAAACTGTGAAAGTGTTGACTGCACTCAGCACGTTGAAAGGTGCAGAAGGAAGGTTTGAAACACTGAAATCAGCTACGGGCATTTTTGGAATTGTAGACTATGCACACACGCCTGATGCTGTGGAAAATGTCCTCAAAACGATCAGCGCTCTGAGACGGCCAGAACAAAAAATCATTACAGTCTTAGGGTGTGGGGGCGATCGGGATAAGACCAAAAGGCCTGAAATGGCGGAGGCGGCCTTACGTTACAGTGATCGCTTTTTGATTACATCCGATAATCCGCGCACCGAGGATCCATACCAAATTATTAAAGATATTGAAGCGGGCGTGCTGGCGGATCAAAAGTCGAAGACGCTCTCCATAGCCGATCGTAAGGAAGCGATAAGGGTGGCTTATCAGCTGGCGAACCCGGGCGATATTATCCTGGTGGCGGGAAAAGGACATGAAAAGTATCAGGATATAAATGGTGTGAAGTATCATTTCGATGATAAGGAAGTTTTAGAGAATACATTTAACGAAAAATAGAAATATGTTGTACCATCTTTTTACGTGGCTTAGTGAATACATTCATATACCAGGAGGAGGTTTGTTTCAGTACATCTCCTTCCGGACATCTATGGCTGTCATTGTTTCATTGATCATTACCACGGTTTTTGGGGGGAAATTGATTCAATTCTTACACAATAAGCAAGTTGGAGAGACAATTCGTGATTTGGGACTGGAGGGAGAAAAAAAGAAAGCTGGTACACCGACTATGGGGGGAATTATCATTATCGCAGGTATTCTTATTCCCACTTTGTTATTTGCAAAATTGACGAATATCTATGTGATTATCATGATAGTAACCACATTATGGATGGGAGCAATTGGTTTTTTGGATGATTACATCAAGGTTTTTAGAAATAATAAAGAAGGTCTGGCTGGTAAGTTTAAGGTGGTTGGACAAGTTGGATTGGGAGCGATCATTGCTTGTACGATGTACTTTCATCCTGATATTGTTGTTCGAAAAGGGGTAGATAAACCTACGTCCACCAAACCCGTTGAGGTGGTTATCAACGAAGGCACTGGGGAGAAGACCTATGCAGAAAACGTTAAATCTTCGAAGACAAATATTCCGTTTTATAAAAACAACGAGTTTGATTATGCCAAAGTGTTTAAGATGTTTGGATTGCAAAGTGACTATTTAACTTTTTTTGTTTTTTTAGTTGTGGTAATCTTCATCGTAACGGCAGTATCAAACGGTGCAAATATCACGGATGGCATTGATGGTCTGGCCACTAGTACTTCAGCTATAATTGGTGTCACGCTAGCGATTCTAGCGTATGTGTCTGGTAATGTGATTTTTTCAGATTACCTCAATATTATGTATATCCCCAATTCGGGTGAGCTCGTCATTTTTGCTGGGGCATTCGTAGGGGCCTGTGTCGGATTCTTGTGGTATAATACGTACCCAGCTCAGGTTTTTATGGGGGATACAGGCAGTTTGGCGATCGGTGGTATTATTGCTGCTTTTGCTATCCTGATCCGGAAAGAATTGTTGATTCCGATTTTATGCGGTGTATTTCTTTTAGAGAATGTGTCGGTTATTCTTCAGGTGTCGTATTTCAAATACACAAAGAAGAAATATGGTGAGGGGAGAAGAATCTTCCTGATGTCGCCATTGCATCACCATTTTCAGAAGAAGGGCTATCACGAAGCGAAAATAGTAACACGTTTTGTCATTGTAGGAATTATATTGGCTATTCTTACTATCGTAACATTGAAAATTAGATAATGATGTCAAATATTGCAACAACATATTATCCTCAATCTGGAAGTTTGGTCATTTTAGGCGCAGGCGAAAGTGGCGTTGGAACGGCGATTCTCGGAAAAGAAAAGGGATTTGATGTATTTGTGTCAGATAAAGGGCTTATAGCGGATCATTATAAGGAACAATTGAAAGCTGAGGGAATAGCATTTGAAGAAGGTAATCATGATGAGGGGCGTATATTGAAAGCTGCTTTAGTTGTGAAGAGTCCTGGTATTCCGGAGCATGTGCCTTTGGTGGTCGCATTGAAAGCAAAGAATACCCCTGTAATTGCTGAAATCGAGTTTGCAGCACAATATACAGATGCAAAGTTAATCTGTATTACAGGATCAAATGGGAAATCGACGACTACCATGTTAACCTATGAGATCCTTAAACGCGGCGGCTTAAATGTTGGATTGGCGGGTAACATTGGGAAAAGTTTTGCATTACAAGTAGCTAAAGAACAGTTTGATTGCTATGTACTGGAAATATCGAGCTTTATGTTGGACGATATGTACCACTTTAGGGCTGATGTTGCTGTTATACTGAATATTACACCCGATCATTTGGATCGATACGATCATAAAATGGAGAATTATGTGGATTCAAAATTCAGGATGATTCAAAATCAAACAGAGAAAGATTATTTTATATACTGTCTGGACGATTCGGAAACTATTAAAGGATTGGAAAGACATCATAGTAAAGGGACTTACTTACCTTTTACGCAAGAGCAACTTGTCGAATTGGGCGCTTATTTGGATGCCAATAAGACAATAATTATCAATACACCAAATAACGATACATTCACTATGAGAGCTGAGGAATTGTCATTGCAGGGGAAGCATAATATTTATAATAGCATGGCTTCCGGGCTAATCGCGAAAGTGCAGGAATTGAGAAATCAAGTGATGAAGGAGAGTATGGGATCGTATGTGAACATTCCACATCGGCTTGAGCATGTAGCCTGTATCGGCGGTATAAATTACATTAACGATTCAAAGGCAACGAATGTTAATTCAGTCTGGTATGCGCTGGAAAGTTTCTCTACACCAATCGTGTTGTTATTGGGTGGGGTAGATAAAGGAAATGATTACGGTATGCTCGCTGATTTGGTTAAAGACAAAGTACGCGCTATTGTTTGTTTGGGAAAAGATACAGCTGCGATTCATAAGGCATTTGAACATGATGTGGAGATTATCGTAAATAGTACATCCATGCAAGATGCGGTTGTGCTGTCGTCGCATTTAGCTCAAAAAGGGGATACGGTATTGCTATCTCCCGCATGTGCTAGTTTTGATTGGTTCAAGAACTATGAAGACCGTGGCGATAAATTTAAGGCTGCTGTCATGGAATTATAAAAGGTATAACCCAATAAAAGGAGGAAGTATATGCTACAGACTATAATGTCTAAATTGAAGGGTGATCGATGGATATGGATCATTGTGATTATCTTATCGGGATGGTCACTTTTGGCTGTATATAGTTCGGTGGGTACCTTGGCTTACAAAGAGGGAAAGGGTACCGAAATGTATTTGCTAAAGCACTTTTCTATCATCGCTGTTGGGTTTATTCTAATGTATCTTTCTCATAAGCTGGATTATAGGTATTATGCCGGGATATCAAAAATAATGATGGGTATTACGATCCCTTTATTGTTGTTTACGCTCTTATTTGGTAGTAAAGTTAATGAGGCCAGTCGTTGGTTGACTATTCCGGGTATAGGTTTAACCTTTCAAACTTCGGATTTGGCGAAGCTGTCACTCATCGTCTTTTTGGCAAGGATGTTATCGCGGAAACAGGAAGAGATCAAAGATGTAAAAAAATCATTCTTACCCATTATGGGATCTGTATGTGGCGTTTTTATTCTGATCGCTCTGGCTAATTTATCCACCGCATTGATGCTGTTTGGCGTGAGTGTTTTATTGCTCTTGATCGGTCGGATTAGTTTTAAGCAAATCGCCATTGTGTGTTGTGGTGGGGGAGTGCTTTTAATGATGGTGATCTTCTTTGGTCCCCGAAGGGCGACGTATATCAGCCGGGTAAAGTCATTTTTCCATACCGAGAAGGTTGATAAAACGGTATCCTTCCAGGATGATAAAAACTATCAGGCAAATAATGCAAAAATTGCGATCGCGACAGGGGGGCTTTTTGGAAAAGGGCCGGGAAATAGTGTACAACGCAACGTGTTG
Source organism: Sphingobacterium sp. UBA3549 (assembly GCF_002376635.1). Lineage (NCBI taxonomy): Bacteria > Pseudomonadati > Bacteroidota > Sphingobacteriia > Sphingobacteriales > Sphingobacteriaceae > Sphingobacterium > Sphingobacterium sp. UBA3549. The sequence continues at coordinate 29,381 of NZ_DFOE01000003.1, forward strand.
CCACATCCTTATTCCGATTTTATTTATGCGATCATTATTGAGGAGTATGGGACTGTAGGAGGAGTAATCCTGCTATTTCTGTATTTGGCATTTATGTATCGATGTATCCGTATTGTAACGATGAGTCCTAAAGCGTTTGGTACCTTTCTAGCTGCTGGTTTAGGATTTAGTTTGACTATCCAAGCTTTAGCGAATATGGCTGTTGCTGTAGGTTTAGGTCCGGTTACAGGAGTTCCGCTTCCATTGGTTAGTATGGGAGGAACATCTATTTTATTTACGAGTGTGGCGCTGGGAATCATTCTCAGCGTGAGTAGAAATATTGAAGAGTTAAAAGGTAAAGAACAATTGGATGAAAGACCTAAGCCCAAAAAGGTGGTGGTAGGATCTATTCCAGCATTATAATAAATTGAGCATGGCGATTCGCGTAATTATTAGTGGAGGGGGGACCGGCGGACATATTTTTCCGGCGATTTCGATTGCAAATGCTTTGAAGGCAATGGATCCTTCAAATGAAATATTATTTGTGGGTGCTAATGGCCGGATGGAAATGGATAAAGTACCAGCTGCGGGATATCGTATTGTTGGACTCGATATCCAAGGGATCAATAGAAAGCAACTGTGGAAGAATATTTTTTTGCCGTTTAAGCTGATGAAAAGTTTGAATAAGGCGAAAAGTGTAATTAAAGAATTTAGACCTGATGTAGCTGTGGGCGTAGGAGGTTTTGCTTCGGGTCCATTGTTAATGATGGCTAATAAATTGGGTATACCAACAGTTGTGCAGGAACAAAATTCCTATGCAGGGGTGACAAATAAAAAAGTTGGAGCAAAAGCCGCAAAGATCTGTGTCGCTTATGAAGGGATGGAGCAGTTTTTTCCTGCTGACAAAGTATTGATCACGGGAAATCCGATAAGACGCGAGTCTATTGAGATAGCGGGTAAAAGGGAGGAGGCATTGGCCTTCTTTGAGTTGGATCCGCACAAGAAAACAGTTTTGGTACTCGGAGGTAGTCTGGGCGCTAAAACATTAAACGAAAGTGTGCTGGCCTATCTCAGTGAGTTAAAGAAACAAGAAGTTCAACTGATCTGGCAATGTGGTAGTTTCTATGTAGAAAAGTTAACGGAGGACCTTGCAGGGGGACTTCCAGAAAATGTTAGGATGATGGCTTTTCTCCAGCGCATGGATTATGCTTATGCTGCGGCTGATTTAATTATTAGTCGGGCCGGTGCAGGAACTATCTCGGAACTTTGTGTGGTCGGAAAACCTGTTATTCTTGTGCCGTCTCCCAATGTTGCTGAAGATCATCAGACTAAGAATGCGATGGCATTGGTCCATAAAGAAGCAGCACTTTTGGTTAAGGACAGTGAGGCAATAAAGGATTTGATACCCGCTGCTTTAGATTTATTAAATGAAGCCGATCGTGTTGCGCGATTAAGTGAAAATATAAAAAAACTCGGTAAGTTGAATGCTGATGTACAGATTGCCGAGGAGGTGTATAAATTGATTAATAAAAAATAGAGGAAGCGTATGAATCTAGATGCAATAAAACAAGTATACTTGATTGGAATAGGTGGGATAGGGATGAGTGGTCTTGCGCGCTATTTCAAGCATTTGGGCTGTGAGGTGAATGGCTATGATCGAACAGAAACCGAATTGACTAAAACATTGGTCAATGAAGGTATTGCGATATCATATCAAGATGATGTCGATACGATTGATACTATTTTTCATGCTCCTAAAACAGAGACATTGGTCATTTTTACACCGGCAATTCCGAAAGATTCGAAGATCAAGGCTTTTATGGAATCGCAGGGACACATTCTTTATAAGCGGTCTCAGGTGCTTGGGATCATCAGCGAAAGTCGATTTACGGTAGCCGTCGCCGGTACACATGGTAAGACGACTACCTCTACAATGGTGGCACACGTATTGAAGGATTCGGGTTACGATTGTTCTGCATTTTTAGGCGGGATCAGTTCTAACTATGGTACCAATGTGCTTTACGGTGATAACAATACAGTTGTGGTTGAGGCTGATGAATTTGATCGTTCATTTTTGACACTTCACCCCAATATCGCAATCGTAACTTCTTCTGATGCTGATCATTTGGACATTTATGGCGATCGGAGTCATTTGCTTGAATCGTTTCAATTGTTCTTGAATAAAGTCGTTGAAGGGGGAACATGTATTATAAAAAAAGGCCTCGAGTTTGCGGGGCAAATCAGTTATTCAGGCCATGAAGTCGCTGATGCATATGCTTCCAATGTGCATGTACGCGATGGAGAGTTCTTTTTTGACTACCAAGATACCAATGGACGGATAGATGATATTCATCTGGGTATCCCTGGTATCCACAATGTTGAAAATGCAGTAGCTGCGATTGCAGTAGCACGTTTACTTGGGATTGCAGACGGGGCTATTAAGAAAGCATTGACGACATTTAAAGGCGTGAAAAGAAGGTTTGAATATATTGTTCGTCGACCTGGAGCTGTGTATATTGATGACTATGCACATCATCCAGAAGAACTGCGTGCATTTTTGACTTCGATGCGAAAATTGTATCCGACTCAAACGTTAAATGTGGTCTTTCAGCCGCACTTATTTACGCGTACGCGCGACTTTGTCGACGGTTTTGCAGAGGTGTTATCCATGGCAGACAATCTGTTGTTAATGGAAATCTATCCAGCACGGGAGCTTCCGATTGAAGGCATAAACTCCAGTTGGTTATTGGATAAAATTACGGCTGAGAAAAAGCGCATTGTGACTCCCGAAGAGGTCTTGGAATTTGCACGGAATGAAAAGCCAGAGCTGATAGTTACAGTGGGGGCGGGTGATATTGACAAATTGGTTAAACCGTTACAGACAATTTTGGAGCATGCTTAAAAGATTACGTGACATACAATGGAATCGTGTACTGTACTTTACGCTTTTTTTTATCGGTGTAATAGTCGTCGTCGTGATTATGAATATTGTGGGTAAACGTGATGAACAACAGCTTTGCAAAGATATAAAAATTGTTATTGAAGGAACCGAGGCTTTTATAGATCAGGCAGATATCTCCAAATTGATCGAACAGAACTACGGTAGTTTCGTTGGAAAGAAAGTAAATGGAATCCCTTTTCATAAGGTTGAAAAAACCTTGCGTAAACTACCTTATGTTTCCAATGCCAGTATACATGCTGATATGGATGGTACGATCAGAATTAACATTAGTCAGCGCGAGGCTGTAATGCGGGTCATCAATAAAAATGGAAAGGAGTTTTATGTCGATCCTAATGGTTTAAAGATACCGACAACATTGAAATATATCCCACACATTATGGTTGCTACCGGCAACATCACTGAAGGATATAATGAAGCACTGGATACCATCTCAACCCCATTGGTTAAGGATTTGGTGAAGGTTGTTGAATTTATAAAAAGCGATGAGTTATGGACTAATCAAGTGGTGCAGATATATGTTAATGGAGATAAAGATATTGAACTTGTACCACGCATAGGGACGCAACAGTTGATTGTTGGATCGGCAGATTCTTTAGCACAAAAATTTGAATTATTAAAGACCTTTTATACGCAGATCATGCCAAAGGTGGGTATAAACGCTTATGGTGTTGTCAACGTAAAATATAGCGGTCAGATTATCTGTGAAAAGCGTGGGAACTGGAGTTTTTCGGATGATCAAACAAAAAAAATAGCAAATAATACATTATAGTAATACAGCAACAATACAGGAAATTATGAACTCAAAGGCAGCAGAAATTGAAAGAGAAAACCCAATTATCGTGGGACTCGATATTGGTACTACCAAAATTTGTGTTACGGTTGGGAGACGTAGCTCAGGAAACAAAATTGAATTATTAGGTGTGGGGAAAGCTGATTCTGCTGGTGTAAGCCGTGGAGTGGTGGCTAATATCCAGAAAACTGTGGGAAGTATTTTAGAGGCTGTCGAGATAGCCGAAGCACAGTCTAATGTGGATATTAAAGTAGTGAATGTGGGAATTGCTGGCCAACACATCAAAAGTATTCAACACCGTGGAATATTTACCAAAACTGATGGTGATGATGAAATCGTTCGACGCGATATTGAACGATTGATTTCGGATATGTATAAACTGGTACTGCCTCCAGGAGAAGAAATTATACATGTTTTACCTCAAGAGTTTACGGTAGATAACGAACCCGGTATTCGCGAACCAATTGGCATGGCTGGTCGTCGTATTGAAGCGAATTTCCATATTATATCGGGTCGGGTAACTGATATTAAAAACATCAAAAAATGTATTGATAATTCCAATCTGGAAGTTGCAGAATTGATTCTCGAGCCTCTAGCGTCTTCTGAAGCTGTATTGGATGAAGACGAAAAAAATGCTGGTGTTGTATTAGTAGATATCGGTGGTGGAACCACAGATGTTGCCATCTTCCATGAGGGGATTATTCGTCATACTGCTGTAATTCCTTTAGGCGGTAATATTGTGACGGAAGATATTCGTCAGGGATGTTCTGTTTTGCGCTCGCAGGCTGAATTATTGAAAACTCGTTTCGGATCGGCTTTGGCTGATGAAAACAAAGAAAACGAAGTGATCTGTGTGCCAGGATTAAAAGGTCGTGAACCCAAAGAGATTTCGGTTAAAAATTTGGCTTATATTATTCAGGCTAGAATGGAGGAAATTATTGAACATGTATACTATGAAATCAAATCTTCCGGATACGAGAATAAACTGATTGGTGGTATTGTTATCACCGGTGGTGGTGCTCAATTAAAGCATTTAGTACAACTTGTTGAATATATTACCGGAATAGATTGTCGTATTGGCTTTCCGAATGAATATCTTTCTAAGAATGAGGTTTTACCGAAACCGCTATTTGAAGAATTGAAAAGCCCGCTATATGCGACAAGTATCGGTTTGTTGATTAAAGGAATCCAATTCCATGAGGATGAAGAAGACAGCCGTAGAGAAATGCACGCCCCATCGAAAAAAGTGCAGACAGCTACGATGACGACAAAAGAGGTTTCAGAACAACAACAAAAAGAGCAAGGATTGCTATCATGGTTTAAACGTTTTATCAAAGATGGTAACGAAATCGATGATGCAACTTTTTTAGACAAAAAGTAAGTTTTCCACAATAGGCGAAGTTTTCCACAATTTAACAGATGTGGAAAACTTTTGTTGAAATTATATTATTATTACATTACATATAGTGGGTTTGGTTCATTTTGATATCATCTTCATTGTAAGTTAAATAGGGATAAGTTATGTCAATACAGTTTGAAATGTTAAAAGAACAATCTTCAATAATCAAGGTTATTGGGGTTGGTGGCGGTGGCGGCAATGCCGTAAACCACATGTATAAACAAGGAATTAGTGGTGTGGATTTTATCGTGTGTAATACTGATGCACAAGCATTAGAATTGAGCCCGATTCCAAATAAAGTTCAATTGGGGATAAGTCTAACCGAAGGTATGGGAGCTGGGGCAGATCCTGATGTTGGAGAAAATTCGGCGATCGAAAGTATTGAGGATATCAAGCGTATGCTTGGCACCAATACAAAGATGTTATTTATTACAGCTGGTATGGGTGGTGGTACCGGTACAGGCGCTAGTCCTGTGTTGGCCAAAGCAGCTAAAGAGTTGGGTATTTTAACTGTGGCTATTGTCACTACACCATTTACTTTTGAAGGTAAACGTCGTCGTTCACAAGCTGAAGAAGGGTTGTCTGAGTTACGTAAGTATGTCGATTCTTATCTTGTCATCTCGAATGATCGCCTTCGTGAGATTTTTGGTAATTTAACAATGACTGCGGCTTTCGCGAAAGCCGATGATATCTTAACAACAGCTGCAAAAGGTATTGCCGAAATTATCACAATCCCTGGTTATGTAAACGTGGATTTTAAAGATGTACGCACAGTAATGAATGATAGTGGTGTTGCCATTATGGGAAATGCTGTTGCTGAAGGTGAAGACCGTGCATTGCGCGCCGTTGAGGGTGCTTTGGCGTCACCGCTATTGAAAGATAATGAAATTGAGGGAGCTCGCTATATTTTGTTGAATATTACTTCTGGGACCAAAGAGGTAACGATGGATGAGGTTGCAATCATTACGGATTATATTCAGGAAAAAGCTGGTTTGTCAGCTGATTTGATCTGGGGTAACTGTATTGATGAAAATTTTGAGGATGAGTTGTCAGTAACAATTATTGCAACAGGTTTTCAGACATCAGAGGAACGTGATAAAGAACGTGAAAATACAAAAGTGTCTCTGCCTTTAACATCTGAGCCTTCAAATTCTTTTATCAAGCCTGTTTCTCAGGTAGCACCTAGAGAAGTTCCAGCTACGAATAGCTTTGTAACTCCAGTTCAACGTGTGGATACACCGGCGCCTTCTTCAAGTACTACAACTCCGAATAATTTGCAATCCGACTTGTTTACTTCGCCAAGAAATGCGGCACAACAACAGCATGTTGCTGTTGAAGAACCACAGGTTATACGTCATGACTTAGGATTTGATAATGATTATGAAGAAGAGACGTCATTTGGAGATACGGATTTTCAATTGAAAACTTCACCATCTGTCTTTCAATTCCAGATGCCAACAGTTTTTGATTCCTATACTACCCCTTCAGCGTCAGCGTATGAGGAGAAGCCGACATTTTCATCAAGTACGACAAATGAACAGGTTGAAGTTCCTCAGGTTGAAGAAGAGCAGGTTTCATTTGAAGATCAATTGGTGCGCACTAAAGAACGAATTCTACGTTTAAAGGAGTTAAGTATGAAGCTAAAATCTTCTAATGGTCTTCATGAGTTAGAAAATGAGCCGGCTTATAAAAGAAAGCAAATGTCACTGGAGGATACACCACATTCTTCACAGTCTCAGGTGTCTCGTTTCACACTTTCTTTTGAAGATGGAAATACTGAAATTCGACCGAATAATTCTTTTCTACATGATAATGTAGATTAATTTATTCGCTATTAAATAATAGAAAGCCGTCCACAAAGACGGCTTTTTTAGTATCTTTAAATATCGAAAGACAACTATATAAGCTATGACGACAAAATTAAATAACCCTGTATGGGTGATGAGTTCTGCATTTGATAAATTATCCTTACCGGAGTTGATTCAGACAACCAAGAGAATTGGAGCCGGTGGTATAGACCTTTGTGTCTTTAGAAAAGATGGTACCCGTGAAGACCATACAGCGACTCACTTGGATTATGACGATTTTACTCCCGCAAAAGCGAGGGAAGTTATCGATCTGTTCAATCAAGCTGACTTAAAGCTTTCGCTTGGTGCTTTTGAAAATATGATTGGTGGGGATCCTGAGCAGCGGGTGAAAAATCAAAATCATTTATTAAAATTAATTCGTATTGCCCATCTGCTTGGCGGCGACGAAAATAATATCAAAGTGGGAACATTTGTGGGCTACAATCATGAATTGGGTAATCAAATTGATGGATTTCAAAAGAATCTTGAAGAATACAAGCGTGTATTTGCTCCCATTGTTGACTATGCAGAGAGTTTAGGCGTAACCATTCTTTACGAGAATTGCCCCATGGAGGGATGGCGATCGTCACGTTATAGCTCAACCTACAATAATCTGCCAGCTGTGTTGGCCGCACGAAAATTAATGTATGCGATGATACCAAGTAAGGCTCATGGCGAGATCTATGATCCTTCACATGATGTCTGGCAAAATACAAATCCAATTGAGGTAATCCGTAATACGGATATTGCGCGTCTGCAGCGTATCCATGTGAAGACCACACGTAATTTACAGACAGCCGCACGTATTGATTGGGGCGGTATGTATCCAATGCAACATGTTGATATGGAATTGGCTAAAAAAGCCAATGTAAGTATTCCAGGGCATGACTGGGATAGACATCACTACGAAGCGATGTTACCTGGCTTTGGCGGTTCTGACAGTATGGATTGGCGAGGATTTGTCGACCTATTGCAAGAACGTGGTTTCAGTGGTCCTTTTGAGATAGAAAATGAAGCTAAGAATTCGAAAGATACGGGTGATTTCTCAGCTACGGTTCAAGGATTCACTACCTGCCTCAATTTCTTAGCACCGATGTTGTGGGATTTAGAAGCGGAAGTGGGGTATTCTTTCAAGAAATGTGAGCCTTTAAAAGATTTGAATGTAAAAGATATTCCGGTTGTTACGATGGACAAATTGAGCTAATATACTAAAAAAGCACTCCAACAACATCACTAATTGTTGGAGTGTATTCTAAAAAGTTCGATCAATTCTGGGATATTGGAGACATTGAGTTTTTCGAATATTCTGCTTTTATAAGTACTTACGGTTGATGGACTTAACTCCAATAAACCAGATACTTCAATGATACCAAGCCCTTTGATCAATTGCTTAGCGACATCTACTTCTCTATTTGACAAACGTGCCAAAGGGTTTAATTTCGTCAGTTCAGATTTACTTTGTGTCAGTTTCTGAATATATAAATCCTGTACGTTGCTCGACATATACTTTCCTCTATCCTGAATAGCCAAAATAGCATTCGAAAGTTCAGCCATTGCTGTTGTTTTATTGAGATAGCCTACTGCCCCTGCTTCGATATAGCGTAAGGCATATAGCGATTCGTCATAAGACGAAAAAATTAAAATCTTGATGCTTGGACGAATTTGAAGGATTTCCTCAACAACGCGTATATTATTTCCTCCAGGCATATTAATATCCAGCAATAGTAGGTCGAAATCTTCTACCTTTATCTTGTCGAGAACCTGGTCAAAGGTTTCGGCTTGGAATATTTCTGCTTTCTGAAGAGTTTCTTTAATAATAACGGAGGCTCCTAACCGTACAATGCCATGGTCGTCTGCTATAAGAATCTTTTTCATAGATTTGCTATCTGATGCTGGGCTTTAATTACCGTATGAAATAAAGTACTAACAATATACAATATATCTTGATATTTTACTAGTTAACGTGCAAATATAAGAAATTAAGTTAATAAAAATTAGGTAGCGGCAAGTTGAGCGCATTTTTATGAAAAATGGATATAAACTCAATTAATACGGGTCAATGTTAGTTTAACGATAAAAAATTAGCATATTTTAATTAGATTTATGTGACAATTACTAGTTTTGTTAATATTTATACACTAAAAAAATTGAATATGGGATTTCTAAAAGAGTTTAAAGAGTTTGCAATGCGCGGCAGTGTAGTCGATTTGGCTGTCGGTGTTATTATAGGTGGAGCTTTTGGTAAGATCGTTACCTCATTGGTCGACGATATCATCATGCCACCGATAGGGTACTTAACAGGTGGTGTTGATTTTTCATCTAAAAAATTGATTTTGAAGGCCGCTGATGAGGCTACAAAACAAGCAGAGGTATCTATTAATTACGGAAATTTTATCAACGTAGTTATTCAATTTTTAATTGTAGCATTCTGTATTTTTTGTGTTGTTAAGGCTTTAAATTCGTTAAAACGTAAGGAAGAAGCAAAGCCTGCGGCACCAGCGGCGCCAACTAAGGAAGAAACACTGTTGACAGAGATCAGAGATATTCTAAAAAATAAATAGTGTCAGGTATTCTAAAAAGCAGCGCATTCGGACCTTGGTGTTTTTTTATTTTGTGAACATTGAAAGTTGTTTTTTTTAGCTGTAGCTGAATAGATTAGCCTGCTTACTGCATATTAACTTTAAATGTTCTGAATATTGTTTGTTTTTGTCTAAAATAAACTTTACTTTTGCATTCCTCTTGGGGAGTTTTGTATTAATTGAAGTAAGAACAAATTAGCATAATAGCGTCATGAAAAGAACATTTCAGCCATCGCAAAGAAAAAGAAGAAACAAACACGGTTTTAGAGAGCGTATGAGCTCTGCAAACGGTAGAAGAGTATTAGCTTCACGTAGAGCCAAAGGTAGAAAACGTCTTACAGTGTCTGACGAATACCGTCACAAAGGTTAATCTTTGACCAAGATCGGTGGCTACTTATAAGAACTTTTTCAAATAAGATTAAGTCATCGTATGAAAAATACATTTACAAAAGAAGAACGGTTATGTGCGAAAAGGCGTATTGATACTCTTTTTAAAAGCGGTTCTTCTTTTGTTTTGTATCCCTTTAGAGTTGTTTTTATTTTTGATAAAAACAATATAGCTGACCATACCCCTTCTTGTCAGTCTATAATTTCTGTATCCAAACGTAGGTTTAAAAGAGCAGTTGACCGCAATTCAATTAAGCGGATGATGCGTGAAAGTTACCGTTTGCAAAAATCGAATGATTTGATTCCATTTTTGTTGAAACATAATGTAACTTTGTGTTTAGCTATTCAATATGTGGGCAAGCAGATCTTAGCATATGATGTGTTTCGTGTCGCAATGAATAAAATGCTGAAAAAATTGCAGGATGAATGTGCTGAAGCTTATTTGGAAAAAGGGGATTAGCCCCCTGTTTAGTTTTATTTTCTTAATTATTATTCGTTTCTACCAAGTTTTTATTTCGCCATTTTTAGGCGCCAGTTGTCGATATACGCCTACCTGTTCTCAGTACGGTAAGGAAGCTATTATAAAATACGGTCCTTTTAAAGGTGGTTGGATGGCTTTGAAACGAATAGCACGTTGCAACCCTTGGGGTGGTCACGGGCATGATCCTGTACCTTGATTTCTATAAAGACGATGAATAATTTAATTTTACAGATAGATACATCAACCACTGTATGTTCGGTTGGCCTGAGTGAAAACGGTCAAACATTACACGTTATCAATCTCGATGAACCGAATGCACACGCAGCCAAACTAACTATTTTGATCGAGGAAATTCTCAAACAAACAGGTCGAAAGATGCAGGATTTGAGCGCGGTGGCGGTGAGTATGGGGCCGGGTTCTTATACTGGACTGCGTATAGGAGTGTCTACCGCCAAGGGTCTCTGCTATGCCTTAGATATTCCGTTAATTGCTATTAATACATTGGAGGCTTTATTTCTCGGGTATAAAAGTCAATTTGGTCTAAGAGTAGGTGAGGCCTATCTTCCGATGCTCGATGCACGCCGTATGGAAGTCTATACAGCTGTTTACAATCATGATGCTACCTTGGTAAGGGCGACCTCAGCGGAGATTATAGATATAGAATATTTCAATGGATTGTTGTTAGACTATGATCGTGTCCAATTGTTTGGTTCGGGAGCTGATAAATTCGAAACTTTGTTCAGTTCAACGGAGCGAGTCAATATCTTGAGTGGTTTCAAAGATTCTGCGGCTTTTTTATCACCATTGGCATTTGAAAAATTTGAACGAAAGCTATTTGAGGATGTTGCTTATTTTGAGCCATTCTATCTTAAAGATTTTGTAGTGACTACTGCAAAGAAAAAGGTTGGCTTATCATAACCAACCTTTTCTTTTGAACCAGAGATAAATCGCAAGGGATATGGCGATCATGATCGCTATGGCGACCGGATATCCATAGTACCATTCGAGTTCGGGCATATTCTTGAAATTCATGCCATAAATTCCTGCAACAAAAGTAATGGGCATAAAAAATACCGAGAAAATTGTGAGGATGCGCATGATTTCATTGGTGTGATTGGACGAGATATTGAAGTATACATTCAGTAGCTGAGCTACATTTTCGGATAAGTTTTCATATAATGTCGCTGTTCGAATCTGTAGATCTTTAAGATCCCGTGTGTATACATCCTTTTTTGAAGATGAATGAAAATGCTCAACAACCTCTTTGTAGAGAAAGATCACTTTACGTGCGACATCAATCTGTCTTTTGATAAAATAAAGATTTTTCAGTACTGGCTGTTGTCTCATACGTTTCAGGAATATCAATTCTTCGTATGCATCGATGCGTGTTGAAAGTTGCTCCAGGGTTTGGCTAAAGGTAAATACAGCCGCAGTCGTGATAAATACAGCCAGTTTACGGCTGTTTTTTGTTTTGATGGATGTGAATTCAATATTCTTGAGCTTTTCTAGAAATTCGATGCGACGTTTGTGTACAGTAACGACAAAATCACTTCCGTAGAAGATGGTGAGGCGGTCGGTGATTTCTCCGATACTGTCTGAATTCTCTTTGAAATTGTCTGACATGACGCGGAGGATCACAAAGGTATAATTCTCAAATTCTTCAATTTTAGGCAGATGTTCTGGTTCTTTGGAGTCCTTAATCGAAGCTTCATTTAAATTAAAACGCTGTTTAATAAAAGTGAAGTCTTCTGACGTTGGCTCAGCTATATCTATCCATTCGTAGTTTGCGATTTCTTTTTCAACAATCGTTCTGATCATACATCTAATTTTATGAAAGACAAGATAAGAAAGAAAATAAAAAAAAGCCATCAACTCAGTTGATGGCTTCCTAAATTAGTGTAATCTTCTATTTTTTAGAAGATTTATATTCTTCGTTTAATTGTTTGATTACTTCATTGGTGATTTCCAAAGAAGGATCAGCATATAAGACTGTCGGATTAGTTTTTGAATAGGTCAATACTAACTTATATCCATTTTCTGCCGCATGTTTTTTTAGGAATTCGGTTATTTTGTTATAAACATTGTTGAATTCTTCAGACTCGTCTTTTGCTATCGAGGAAGAAGCTGTCTGGTCCAAGCGTGCAAGCTCATCTTGTTTTCGTGCTAATTTTTGTTCTGTAGCCTGTCGATCAGCAGCTGACATCGTCGCTGCATTTTTTTGGTATTCGGCAACTTCACGTTGAAATGCAGTACTTTTGGATTGTAGGTCTGTTTGTGCTTTCTTTACTTTATTTTCAAGCTTTGATTTAATATCCTTAAAATATTGGTATTTTTCTGAAAGAGAATCGGAGTTTAAATAGACAATTTTATCTTTGTTACTTCCCTGATTTTCCTTGTTTACCGTATTGGAATCATTTTTTGCAGGCTCGCTTGCTGTTTTTGTACCTTGGTTACACGATGCAATCGATCCAGCCAACAAAAGGGCAAAGGATACTTTCGATACAATTGAAGATATAGTATTCATTTTTTTGTTTTTTTGCAATTATTACTGAAAACAAACCTACCACAAAAAAATCGAAATTCTAGTTTTTAGAATAAAAAAGTAAAATTATCCCATGTTCTGACAATTCCAGATATCAGCTCGATACTTGTTTGTGGGCTTGATAAATCGGGCAAAATTTCGTATTTTTGAATATTACATTTAAGAGGTTTTCAATGAGCGAAGAAAATAAAAATGCATCCACCTATTCCGCCGATAATATCCAGGTATTAGAGGGTTTAGAGGCGGTTCGTAAGCGTCCATCCATGTATATTGGTGATACCGGTGTAAAAGGACTACACCATTTGGTATACGAGGTAGTTGACAATTCAATCGATGAAGCTGTTGCAGGGTATTGTACAGACATTTTTGTAACTATCCATAAAGATAATTCGATTTCTGTTCGGGATAACGGTCGTGGTATTCCTACAGGAATCAACAAAAAGGAAAATAAATCGGCCTTGGAGCTTGTGATGACAGTATTACATGCTGGTGGTAAATTTGATAAAGATACATATAAGGTTTCTGGTGGTTTGCATGGTGTAGGTGTGTCCTGTGTGAATGCATTATCTACTCTTCTGAAGGCCGAGGTTCATCGTGACGGGAAGATTTATCAGCAGGAATATCAAATTGGTAAGCCTTTGTATGATGTAAAAGAAGTTGGTGTATCAGATAAGACTGGTACAATTGTAACATTTCATCCAGACCCTACTATTTTCACGCAGACTACAGTGTATAATTACGATACTTTGGCAAATCGTCTTCGTGAACTTGCATTTTTAAATAAAGGGGTGAGTTTGACGTTGAATGATGAACGCGAGACGAATGAGGACGGTTCTGAGAAAAAGGAAACATTCCATTCTGAAGGTGGACTTAAGGAGTTTGTTAAGTTTTTGGATGGAAACCGTCAGGCGTTAATTCCTGATCCGATCTATGTGGAAGGTATCAAGCAAGGTATCCCTGTTGAACTAGCTTTACAATATAATGATACGTATTCTGAAAATGTGCATTCTTATGTGAATAACATTAATACCATTGAAGGTGGTTCACACGTTGCTGGTTTCCGTCGTGGTTTGACACGTACATTGAAGGCTTACGCGGACAAGTCAGGTTTGCTTAAGAATTTGAAAGTTGAAATTACGGGTGATGACTTCCGTGAAGGATTGACGGCTGTAATTTCAGTGAAAGTTGCAGAACCTCAATTTGAAGGACAGACAAAAACTAAACTAGGTAATTCCGAGGTAATGGGGGCTGTAGATGTCGCTGTTGGGGAGATCTTGGGTGTTTATCTGGAAGAGAACCCACGTGAGGCGAAAGCTATCGTTCAAAAGGTAGTCATAGCTGCTCAAGCGCGTGCTGCTGCGCGTAAAGCCCGTGATTTGGTACAACGTAAAACCGTAATGGGTGGCTCTGGACTTCCGGGTAAATTGGCCGACTGTCAAGACAACGATCCAACGAAATGTGAGATCTATTTTGTCGAGGGTGATTCTGCGGGTGGTACAGCTAAGTCTGGCCGTGATAGAAAACATCAGGCGATCATGCCGCTACGTGGTAAGATCCTTAACGTTGAGAAAGCAATGGAACATAAGATCTACGAAAATGAAGAGATCAAAAATATGTTTACGGCTTTGGGCGTGAGTGTAGGTACTGCCGAGGATGCTAAAGCATTGAATATCGAAAAATTACGTTACCACCGTATCATCATCATGACGGATGCCGATGTGGATGGGTCCCACATTACAACATTAATCTTGACATTCTATTTCAGATATATGAAAGAATTGATTGAAAGAGGATATGTGTATATTGCAACGCCGCCGCTATACCTGGTCAAAAAAGGAAAAGAGCACGAATATGCTTGGAATGAAGATCAACGTATCAATGCTATTCAGCGTTTGAAGGGAACTGGTAAAGAGGATAGTGTGCACGTACAGCGTTACAAAGGTCTTGGTGAGATGAATGCTGAACAGCTGTGGGATACGACCATGAATCCTGAAACGCGTACCTTGAGACAAGTAACTATTGAGAATGCAGCGGAATGTGACCGTATTTTCTCCATGTTAATGGGAGACGAAGTTGCTCCGCGTCGTGAATTTATTGAAAAAAATGCACGTTATGCTAAAATTGATATTTAATGTGAGTTTAGCCTAAAGGAATTGTATATAAATGAATAAAAAAAGCCTGATGAAATTTCTCATCGGGCTTTTTTTATTCATTTATATTTCCTATTTTCATGCTAATGAGTCTTTTTTCTGCCGGGATAAAAGGTTCATCGCCTAACATCTAGCCAATATTAATTAAAACCTATTATGACATATTGTAGCAAAATTTTGCTCTTTATAGGTTGTTTTATTGGAACCTGTATGGCGCAGACAAATGAAAAAATCGATCTCCAAGATTTATTTGAAAGCTTATCGGAAGAGCTTCCCGAGGATGCTGATTTGAGCGAACTGAATGAAAAGTGGTATCATTATCTCAAACACCCCATCGACCTCAACAAAACTGATGGTAGTGAACTCGCTGAATTACAATTTCTAAATCCTTTATTAATTGAGCATCTATTAGCGCATAGGGCTATTTCAGGAAATTTTATCCATGTATTGGAATTACAGGCTATCGAAGGATTTAATGAACGAATAGTCTATCTATTGTTACCTTTTGTAAAAGTAGGCTCTGAATCACCATTAAACGTCCTTAAATTAAGAAAGTTTAAGCAAGAAATTATGTTTCGGTATGCTCGGACACTCGAGAAAGCGAAGGGCTATCGTATCACTGATACAACGAGATCCAGGTATCTCGGCGATGCTAATCGCTATGCGCTAAGGTACAGAGCCCAATTGAACGATAGAATCCAACTCGCCATTAATATGGAAAAAGATGCCGGGGAACCCTTTTTTAGAGATGGGCAAAAAATGGGATTTGATTTCTATAGTATGAGTTTGTCCATAAAGAACTTTAGCCGGTTCAGGAATATCGTGATCGGCGACTATGCTTTGCAATTTGGCCAGGGGCTCAGTATGTGGAATGGTTTGAGTTTTGGAAAAGGAGGATTGGTACAGAATGCCGCAAGACAAGGGATTGGTGTAAAATCCTACACTTCGTTAAATGAGATTAATTTTATGCGTGGTATTGCGGGAACTTTACAGATTAAACATATCGAAATTACACCCTATTTTTCTTATCGATCGATTGACGGAAATGTTGACCGTACAACTTTTCCGGCAACGATTTCAACGATTGCAAGTACTGGTTTACATCGTACTCCAACCGAACAGAAATATCGTGGTGCCGCGTCTCAAATGGCCTATGGATTGAATTTATTGTGGCGCTATAAACGGCTCAAAGCAGGTATTCATTTTAACCAGACCCAGTTGGATGTCTTTAAAATCAAAGGAAAGGGAATACGACAACAAGCTGATTTTGAAGGTGACTTTCTGCGAAACATAAGTTTGTATACAAACTATACCATTCGAAATATCTATTTGTTCGGTGAATATGCCAACAGCATGGATGGTGGTTCGGCTTTATTAGCAGGGTCCATAATAAGTTTACATCCACGATTATCTTCGGTCCTCTTACTTCGCGACTACAAGAAGAATTTTCATACTTTTTATGGACAGGGGTTTGGTGAATCGGGGGATACGTCGAATGAGCAGGGAGTATATTTGGGATTAACGTACCAGCTTGGAAGAAAATTACTCTGGTCTAATTATGCTGATGTCTTCCGTTTTCCGGGAGCAAAGTATCAGGCTGATACACTATCTACAGGAGCTGATTTCTTCAGTCAGCTAAGTTACATGTGGTATAAAAAGGGGCAACTTTCCTTGCGTTATCGCAACCGATTAAAACAAGTTAACTACACCGGAGAGGGACAAACCGAACATGGGCTTGTCAATACAGTTAAGCAGCAATTAAGGGTAGAATTTCATTATCGTCTTAACTCACGATGGACTGTTCGTTCCCGCGCAGAAGCTAATATGTTCCAAAAAGAGTATCAGGAAAGCAGTTTCGGATATATGCTTTTTCAGGATGTATTCTGGAAGTCGGCAGCCGGAAAGTTCCAGTCTAATATGCGGGTCGCATATTTTGACGCAGCGAGCTATGATAATAGAATCTATGCTTATGAGCAAGATGTACTGTACGCAGCCGGTTTCGGCATGTACAATACAAAGGGATGGAGAACTTATCTTAATCTAAACTATCGCTTAAGCCGCCATCTTCAGGTATGGGCCAAATATGCATTATACTATTATCCGGGGAGAGAGGTTATCGGAACAGGATTGGATCAGATCGACGGTAATAGGAAATCTGACGTTAGGTTACAATTGAGGTGGCAATTATGAAAGAGTTAAGTTTTCTCCAAAGACTAGAGCACATTCCTATTCTTAAGATTGCCACCCTATATATTTTGACGCTTCTTTTGGCTCCTACACTGCCAATTTCTCGCCCGATATTTCAACATGTACTGCAAGCATTGATAGTAATGACGCTGCTAACCATTTGTTGCTATTTTTTCAGGGGTAAAATTCGTAAATACGGTTATACCTGCGGGTATTACCTATCTATTATATTATTTGGAATTTATCAATTTTGGCGCAATGACCCACAAGTTGTCATTAATCACTTCTCTCATCTAGAAGCGGATAGTTATGTAGTGAAAATAATGGAGGAACCTAAGATAAAGCAACATATTATCCGTTTTTCTGCAGAAGTGATCGGTGTTCATAGGCAAGGTAAGTTTGTACCAACTTCCGGCCGGTTGATGATAACCCTAAAATTGAGTGCGAAAAATTTTCTTCAGTTCGGTGACTTCTTATGGTTAAAAGGGGATGTGAAAAGAATAGCTCCGCCGCGTAATCCGATGGAGTTTGACTATAGGGAGTATTTGAGCAAGTACTTAATACATCATGAAGTTTTTGTGAAATCTGGCTACTATAGGGTGATCAGTCGGCAAGAAACAAGTGGCTTTTCAGTGTTTGGACTCGCTTTGCAAGCGCGGAGATATTTTTTAGTTAAGCTCCGCAGCCATCTTAAAGGGGATGAAAATTTTGCGATTGCA
Source organism: Sphingobacterium sp. UBA3549 (assembly GCF_002376635.1). NCBI lineage: Bacteria > Pseudomonadati > Bacteroidota > Sphingobacteriia > Sphingobacteriales > Sphingobacteriaceae > Sphingobacterium > Sphingobacterium sp. UBA3549. Next base: position 47,403 of record NZ_DFOE01000003.1, read on the forward strand.
TCGGCGTTGTTATACGGTTTTCGAAGCGAGATCAGTAATGATAATATGGAGGCCTTCACCAATACAGGAACTGTGCATATCTTAAGTGTATCGGGGATGCATGTTGCCGTTCTATTTGGTTTTTTATCTCTTATTATCAGACAAATTGCATGGCCACTTTATCTGAAGTGGCTACCATTAATTTTATTATGGGGCACGATCTGGATATATGCATTTATAGCAGGGCTTGATGCGCCGATTACACGCGCAGCTATCATGATTAGTTTTGTCCTATGTGCACAATATTTTAAACGAAGCTTTTCAAGCTTGAATTCGCTTATTATTGCTGCTGTATTGATTCTATTATTTGCGCCCCGGGCTATTAATGACGTTGGTTTCCAATTGTCTTTTTTAGCCGTTTTGGGTATGATAATATGTGCCCCGCTGGTGAATGCACTTCTGCCGGTCAAAAGTTCTATACTCCGATTTTTAAGAGATATATTAACGGTTTCTATTGCCGCACAGATTCTGACAACACCGCTGAGTCTTTATTATTTTGGACAGTTTCCTACTTATTTTCTGATTGCCAACTTACTTGTCGATATTCCTTCCACCCTAGTGATGTATGCTGGTTTTATTATGACCATTAACCCTGTCGACTGGCTTAATGAGATTTTGGGTTTTCTTCTAGAACATCTCATTGATTTTATACTATGCTGTCTGAAATTTATTGATCATTTACCTTTTTCGACTATAAAAATAGTCCCTATGGAACCCAGTATTCTATTTTTGGCCTATTTTTCAGTTTTCTCTTTTTTATATGCTTTTCAGTGGAAAGATAAGAGGTACGTATGGCTCGGGCTATATTGTGGAATTGGAATATTGCTAATCAATGGGAAAAAATGGTTAGTAAGTAATGATTCAGAACGGTTTCGTATTTACAATACGAAGCATGAATTGACGATGGGGTATTTCAAAGCTGGTCGCGGAATTGTTTATAGCACTTTTGATTCCTTGCAGGCCAAAGGGTTACAATATGCTTGTGGAAGGGAAATTGCATTGTTATCGGCAGGTGAAGTTCAATTTGTGCCATTAAATGGACGGGATCGAAAGAACTATTTTGTGACGCTTCCTTTAGGCAGAGTCGCTATTTTGTCCCATTCGAAAGGAACGATGTCACCTGCTGATCTGGTCATTATCAGAAAAAACTTTTTATATGGTTTACCAGATGTATTGAAGCAAATCAGACCAAAACTTGTTGTACTGGATGGATCCAACTCAATGGAGAAGTGTCTGCTTATGCAACACATGTTGGATAGTTTGGGGATACAAAATTATCTCATGAAAGATAATTTTGCGTATGTTTGGAATAAGGAGAACTTATGACGCAAGATAGTATATCAATCTTAAGGCAATACTGGGGGTTTGACTCATTTAGACCCCTGCAGGAAGAAATTATTCAATCTGTCATTTCTGGTAAAGATACCTTGGCTTTATTGCCGACAGGTGGGGGGAAATCGATTTGTTTTCAAGTACCTGCATTGATGCTAGAAGGAATTTGTATCGTGGTTACACCGCTCATTGCGTTGATGAAAGACCAAGTTGAACATTTGAAAAGAAATGGAATTCAAGCGGTCGCAATTTATGCTGGTATGAAGAAGAGAGAGGTGGATATCACACTGGATAATTGCGTCTATGGGAAAATAAAATTTCTCTATCTCTCTCCCGAAAGGTTGTACAATGATATCGTAAGAGAACGTATACGATTTATGAATGTCAATCTATTTGCCATAGATGAAGCACATTGCATTTCTCAATGGGGATATGATTTTAGACCGCCTTATTTAGAATTAGCTAAATTACGCGAACTACATCCTAAAGTTCCATTTTTGGCTCTTACAGCCACCGCAACGGCCCGTGTGATAACCGATATTCAGGAGAAACTCGGTTTTTTGAAGGAAAATGTATTTGTCAAAAGCTTTCTTCGGGATAATCTGGCTTATATGGCTATTGAAGAGGAGGATAAGATGGGGCGTATGGTACGCATCATCCATAAATTGGGCGGATGCGGTATTGTTTATGTAAGAAACCGGCGCGAAACACAAGAAGTAGCCCGTGTTTTGGTCAATAATGGGATTTCTGCGGATTATTACCATGCAGGGCTTTCTGGGCAAGAGCGGGATCAGAAGCAGCATGGGTGGATGACAAATGTTGTTCGTGTTATTGTTGCTACAAATGCCTTTGGAATGGGGATCGATAAACCTGATGTGCGCTTTGTGATTCATCTGGATCTGCCCGATTCACTGGAGGCCTATTATCAAGAAGCCGGTAGGGCCGGTAGGGATGGAAAAAAAGCTTATCCTGTTATTCTTTATCAAAAAGCAGATGAGCAGAAACTACTGGATAATCTGCAGGCTAGTTTTCCAGATATTTCCTTTATTCAACAAACCTATCACTACCTTTGTAATCATTTTCAGATTCCTTATGGTTCTGGAGAAGGGGTGACAGTAGATTTTGATGTCGTTACATTTGCTAAAAAATATCAGCTACCCTTGGTACCAGTGATGAGTGCACTAAAATTTCTGGAGCGGGATACCTGGCTGGTCTTGTCGGAGGCTGTTACAATCCCTTCACGTTTTAAATTTGAGATTGACAGTGCTGAGTTATATAAATTTCAGGTTCAGTATGCAAAATATGATAAGCTCATCAAGGCTATTTTACGTAGCTATGGCGGCGTATTTGAGAACTTCATATTAATCAATGAATACGAATTTGCAGGTAAGTTAGGTATACCATACGGTCGTGTCGTGGAGCTATTGAAGTCGTTAGAAACGTTCGAAATAGCGACTTATTTGCCTTCTACAGATTCACCGCAATTGACATTCTTACAGAATCGGGTCGATTACAAACATTTGCATATCGACCATGTTTTTATTCGTGATCGCCATCAGGTGAAGGAAGAGGAAGTCAATGGCATGATTAATTATATTGAACAAAGCAATTGCCGCAGTCAGTCGCTGCTATTATATTTTGGTGAGAAAAATGCGGGGTTCTGTGAAGTGTGTGATTTGTGCCTGATCCGTAATCACCGAGAAAAGCAGCGGACAAATATAAAGGCCGAAATAAAAAGCAGTTTACTCGCTGGAGCGAAAAATATCCATGATTTGGTAGGTAGTTTAACAATAGGTACGGAGAAGAAAAGAATAGAGATCATTCGTGATCTGCTGGATGCCGAAAAAATCCGCCTAGAGGATAATCTCTATTCTTGGAATACTTTATTTTAACTTATTTTTCGATTGGAAGATTGAGTTCTTCGCGCCCCCATTCAGACCAAGATCCGTCGTATACCCGAATTTGTCCGTGGCCTACAAGATGGCAAGCAAATGCTAATATAGAGGCTGTGATACCCGATCCACAGGAGAAGATATACTCATCTCCGGTCTTATTAGAGTGATTAAATTGTCGTTTCAATTCATCAATTGGTTTATAAACGATACCATCAAGTAATTCTTCAAAAGGTAGATTTTTGGAATGGGGGATATGTCCACTATGTAGGCCTTTACGAGGTTCAGCTACCAAACCACTAAATCGCCCCTTACTTCTAGCGTCGAAAATATTGACTTTAGTATCGCGATAATGAGTCAATATATACTCTTTATCAGCATACAGGTTTTCTTGAAATTGCGCCTTAAAATTACCGGGTTTTACAGCGGTTTTATACTCTTCTACGAGGGGAAACTTGTTGTTTTTCCAAGCGGGAACACCGCCATTTAAAATAAAGACCTGTTTAAAACCCATAACCTTAAGCATCCACCACGCTCTTGGACTCGAATAAATACCCCATCTATCATACAACACAAGTATACTATCCTGATTAATTCCCAACCTTCGCATTTCGCGCTCGAATACTTCGGGCGAAACGAGGGTATGTGGTAATTTCGAATTAGGATCCGATAATTTTCCTTCGATGTCAAAAAATTGCGAATGGGGAAGTATCTCAAGTTTCGCCTCTTTAATCGATTGACCTACTTTATCGATTGTACAATCCAGGAGGATGATGTTTGCATTTTGTCCTAATGATTCCTGAAGTTGTATAGGGCTAATTAAGGATGATTGGAATGACATAAAATACTGTTTATTGAATACAAAAGTACAAAGCATCCGTATAAAAACAAAGCGGCTGTTCTTTTTGGAACAGCCGCTTTTTATGGATGTAGATTGCTAATTACTTAGCGTTCTTATCATTTTCCATTTGCTCTTTCAATTGAGCTAACACGTCTAAATCGCCTAAAGTAGATTTTTCAACAGAATCTTTTACTTTTTTAACAGCTGAAGACTCAGCTTTAGCGTCTTTTTTACGGTTGCTAGACTCTTCTTTGCGAGCTTCTTCTTTCTCTTCTTCCCAGATACGAGAGTGAGAGATTACTAAACGTTTGTTCTCTTTGTTGAACTCGATAATTTTGAATGAAGTAACTTCATCAACTTTCAATGAAGAACCGTCTTCTTTCACAGAGTGTTTAGAAGGACAGAAACCTTCAACACCATATTGTAAAGCTACGATATCACCTTTATCACCAACTTTGATCACAGTACCTTCGTGGATAGAGCCTTCAGTAAAGATCGTTTCGAAAGTATCCCAAGGATTTTCTTCCAATTGTTTGTGACCTAAAGACAATTTACGGTTTTCTTCATCTAATTCTAAAACAACTACGTCTAGTGTTTCACCAACTTTAGTGAATTCGTTAGGGTGGTTGATTTTTTTAGACCAAGACAAATCAGAGATGTGGATCAAACCGTCGATACCTTCTTCCAATTCAACAAATACACCGAAGTTAGTCATGTTTTTAACGACAGCTGTTTGTTTAGAACCTACAGGGTAACGGTCAGTAATATTTTTCCAAGGATCAGGAGTCAATTGTTTGATACCTAAGCTCATTTTACGCTCATCGCGGTCAAGCGTCAAGATTTGTGCTTCGATCTCGTCACCAACTTTTAAGAACTCCTGTGGAGAACGTAAGTTTTGTGACCAAGACATTTCAGAAACGTGAATCAAACCTTCAACACCAGGGATAATTTCTAAGAAAGCTCCGTAATCAGCAACTGTTACGATTTTACCTTTAACTTTAGATCCAACTTCTAATGCAGTATCTAAAGATTCCCAAGGATGCTCAGATAATTGTTTCAAGCCTAAAGCGATACGTTTTTTCTCATCATCAAAATCCAATACAACAACGTTGATTGTTTGATCTAGAGATAACACTTCTTTTGGATGCTCGATACGACCCCAAGAGATATCTGTGATATGCAACAAACCGTCAACACCACCTAAGTCGATGAACACACCGAAGTCAGTGATATTTTTAACAGTTCCTTCTAATACTTGACCTTTTTCTAATTTAGCTACGATCTCAGATTTTTGATTTTCTAAGTCGTTTTCAATTAACACTTTGTGCGATACAACAACGTTTTTGAATTCGTGGTTGATTTTTACAACTTTGAATTCCATTGTTTTACCTACGTATACATCGTAGTCACGGATAGGTTTGATATCGATTTGAGATCCAGGTAAGAATGCTTCAACACCTTTGATGTCAACGATAAGACCACCTTTAGTACGGCTCTTAACGAAACCAGTAATGATTGCATCATTTTCTAATGCTTCATTGATAGCTTCCCAAGATTTTTGAGTTTTAGCACGTTTGCGAGAAAGTACTAATTGACCGTTAGCATCTTCTTGAGATTCAACGAATACGTCAACTTTGTCACCAACTTTTAATTCTGGTAAGTCACGGAATTCTGATAAAGAAACTAAACCGTCAGATTTGAAACCAACATTTAAGACGACGTCTTTATTGTTGATAGAAACTACAGTACCTTCGATAATTTCACCTTGGTTAACTTGATTGAAAGTATCTGCGTATTGTGCTTCAAGTTTAGCGCGTTCAGCTTCGCTATAATTTCCGAAACCTTTATCATTTGCATCCCAGTCAAATTCACCTTCTGGTGTGATCCACGTGTTTGATTTGATTTCGTCGATTAAGTTTGAATCAGCTTCTGATTCAATTTGTTCAGTGTCTTTCACTACTTTAGTGTCAGCACCTTGTAGCTCTGCGTTTTTCGCTGCTAATTCTTTTTCTGCTTCTTGTTTTTTTGCCATTAATTAATTTTCTCCTTTTTCCTACTTTGTAGGAGTTGCAAAGGTACAAAAAAACTTTAAATGCAAAATTTTATTTTTCTTATTTTATTGAAATACTTTCAGTTATAGGGATGTTTTTATAGGTCAAGCTGTCAAGGGTGTTAATTGAAGGTTGACTTTGTTATTTCTCGACTTTATTTGCTGAAATTCTTTTCTTGGAAAGGATAAATTAACGTGCTTAAAATGACTTAATCTTCTCTCTTAAACGAATTAAAAATACGTGGTTTGGCAATAACAATGGTTTGTTTGGACAGTGCAATGGCAGCATTGAGTTCATAACCCAATAATAAAATAAGCGTATTTAAATAAATCCAGAGCATAATGACAATTAATGTTCCGATGGAACCATACAATTTGTTGTATGCGCCGAAGTGATTGATATAAAAAGTAAATATTGAAAAAGTCAATATCGCTAGTATAGTGGCCATCGATGCTCCTGCACTAAAGAGTTTCCATTTATTGGAGGTTGAAGGGCCAAATTTGTAGATACAGCTCACCGTAAAAAAATAGATCGCGAATATAATCAACCATCGGGCTATCTTAAGCAATATCGCCCAGAAGCTTGATTTGATACCCGTCGTTTCTTTAAGATAGTCTATCGTAATGCCAGCAATCGTAAAGATCGTCATTCCAACAGTCAAGGCAAAGATAATTAAGAAAGCCAAAGCTAAGGCAAGCAATCGTTTTTTGATCCAAGGCCTTTTTTCCGTCATTAATGATGCTTTATTGAATGCATTCATCAGGGAGGCCATGCCGTTGGTTGCAAAATAGGCTGCAAACACAAAACCGAAGGATAGCAATCCGCCATTTTGATTTTTGATAATATCTTCCAAAGTTGTTTCAACAACGAGAAAAGCATTTTTAGGAATAACTACCGCAAGAAAATCCAACAATTGCTCTTGAAAATTATTTATTGGAATGTATGGGATTAATGTAAATAAAAATATGATGCCCGGAAAAATAGCTAATAGAAAGCTGTAGGAAAGGGAGGAAGCTTTGCTAATAATGGAGTCTCTGGAAATTTCCTGAAAGAAAAATACAGCGACGGTGTAAAGAGGGAGCGAGCCAAAGCCAGGTAGTACGACCCGTTTACTCCATTCGATCAATTTAAAATAAGGTTCAAAATTTAATAGCCATTGGTGGATTTTCCCCATTTCAATTAAAATATTTACTCATCTTATCCAAGAAAACCTGCGGAGGCATACAAGGTCTATTTTTCTCCATATTGACAAAGACCAATGTCGTTTCTCCTTGGTTGAGTAGCTCTCCATTCTCATTGAAAAGCTCATATTCGAAAACAATACGAACAGCAGGTTTCTTTCGGATGGTCACACGGATTGTAATCAGGTCATCATATTTGCCTGGTTTTAGATATTTGGTCTTCATCTCTGTGACAGGGAGCATGACCCCCATTTCTTCCAGTTCTCGGTACGAGATCCCTGTGCTCCGCAGCATTTCAGTTCGCGCTATTTCATAAAATGCAGCGTAATTGCCATAATAGACATAGCCCATTTGGTCTGTTTCTGCATAGCGAACGCGAATCTGATGGTCAAATACAAACATTATTTTTTAATATTTCTGGCGTCCAAAGCCTGTTGAAATTTGCGTGCGTTGATCAAATGCTCTGCTTCTGTTTTTGCGAAATTATGGTAACCTGAGAAATCATCTTTCGCACACATATAGATGTAATCGTGCTGCTTGAAGTTCAACACTGCATCAATAGCAGCGATGCTTGGAATAGAAATCGGGCCTGGAGGCAATCCTCTATAAATATACGTATTGTAAGGATTGTCTGTTCTGAGGTGCTTATTCAATACCCTTCTGATTGTAAAATCATTATTAGCAAAGATCACTGTTGGGTCTGCCTGTAACAACATCCCCTTTTTGAGGCGGTTTAAATAAAGTCCAGCAATCATGGGCATTTCATCTTGATGTAGCGCTTCCCCTTTGACAATAGAAGCTAACGTACTGACTTGCTGTGGTGTCAAATTAAGCGCTTTTGCTTTCGCCGTGCGATCCGTATTCCAGAATTTTTTCCATTCATCATCAAAACGAGCGATTACTTTTTCGGGACTGGTGTTCCAGTAAATTTCGTACGTGTTAGGAATAAACATCGTGATTAGATTTTCCGTTGTAAATCCATACTTCTGCGCCGTAGCTTCATCATTCAGCACAGCGATAAATTGTGCAGAATCAGCTTCGAAACTTTTTCCAAGAAGCGCCGCCATATTTTCTTTTAATCGGACATTGGCGAATCGGAATTTTACGGGTTCTTGGTAGCCACCCATTAAATTGCCAATTAAACGTCTATTGTTCATTCCAGGTGTCAGCAGGTAACGTCCTGGTTTTACACTCTGTTCATATTTTTTATATTGTGCTGCACGCTGAAATGAAGCGATATCGTCCAATAGATTTGAATCACTGATTGATTTCAGCACATCTTCATACCTTTCACCCTCGTGTATAAACAGGTACTTTTTATCTCCCGATACATTCGAAGCATAAAACGTGCTATAAAATTTCCAAGCAAAATAAGCTCCAACAACAAGAACGATCAGAGCAATGATTTTTAACCAACTTGGTATTCCTTTTTTATTTTCCATTCTAAAATTTTTTAATCATTTGTTGTTCGCTATTGATGGCATTCATGCAGCCTTTAGCGGTCAATGTTTGAAAAATCTCGCGTATGAAAGCGCAGTTTTTTCATATGTTTTATAGTTTTGAAACTTTAAAGCTTTAGCATCTTTTAACGATGATTCAATGCAGTTTCATTTTACGCTGATCGCTTTAGAAGCCCAGGCTATTTCCTTTATTTTCCTTATCTTTTTTCTGCCCCGCGGAGTTATTTGCCGGCTTAGGTGCTGGTGTATTTGCGGGCGTACTTTTCGATGGAGCAGCAGGCTTCGATTGGGCACTAGGCTTAGCGATCGACGGATTAGCTTGTGTTTGGTTTGCTTGTGGTTTAGGTGTTGTCGTACCACCTGTTGGAGCATCTGTAATAGGTGCTGGTGCTGTAACTGAAAGTGTTACGTCAATTTTAGCGCCTAAGCTGGTTAGGCCTTTTTCGATTCCTGGCGATTGCACACTGATGACTGCGGTAGCGGTATCCGTTACATTTGGATCATACGTCACAGTGCCCAGACCTAGTCCAGCTCCAGATAAGGCAAACTTCGCCTCGTTTAAAGGAAGTCCAATTAAGTTAGGTATCTCTACTTCATTTGCTCCCAGTCCATTTCCTAAAACGAGATCTATACGCGAACCTTTAGGTATCATACGTCCGTTACGAATGGACTGTCCTGCAAATTGAGCATCCAAAACGATATCTCTTGCGATGTCCGCTACATACGATGTGTCTCCTATTCTGAGGTTATGGTTTTTCAAGATGGCGGTGGCTTCGATCAATGTTTTATCTTTTATATTCGGAAAAGCAACTTCAGGTGCCACCTGTGTGATAATGGTCAAATAAATAGTCCGACCGGATTTTACATGGAATCCTTGTTCAGGATCTTGTTCGATGACCATACCAGGCTTAGCGTCCATCTGATAGACGGAATCAATTTGATATTCGAGCCCAGCATTTTCCAGCGCCTGAATAGCCGCACTGATATGAAGTCCTTTGACTTTAGGAACCGCAATAGATTCATCATGTTTGGTATATACTTTCAGACCAATATAAACGAAAAGGAATAGGCATACTATCGCAATGAAAGCGGCAATAAGATTTTTCCTAAACGTGGGGGTCTGAAGATATTGTACTACTTTGGACATTTCTTTGTTAATAAAAATTAATTCTGCATAGAACCGCAATATTAAAGCCAAGTTTGCAGAAAGATTAAATAAAATTATTCGTCACAAAATTATTCGTTTTTCCGTGTATAGCAAATTATATTTGCTATTCGAATCGCTAAAATTTATGAAAGCAAAAATAGCATTAATAACTGGAGGTTATACAGGAGAAGCTGAAGTTTCTTTTAAAAGTTCAGCCTTCGTCAATTCGCAACTTGATCACAACAAATACGATGTGTATCTGATTACGGTGACCAAAGAAGCATGGTACTATGAAGATGTAGATGGTCAGCGTCATCCCATTTCCAAAGCAGATTTCACGCTTCCATTGCATGGGGATGTTTTGGTTTTTGACTTGGCATTTATTATGGTACACGGTGTGCCTGGAGAAGATGGGAGACTCCAAAGTTATTTTGATTTATTAGATATTCCTTATACATCATGTGACGCGCTAACTTCTGCCCTGACGATGAATAAAGGGTATACAAAGGCGATTTTATCGGATATTCCAGAGCTGCATTTGGCAAAATCGGTCCTATTATTTGAATCGCAGCGACCGGAAGCGGTCCAACTGGTCGAAAGCAATCTCTCGCTGCCTTATTTTGTGAAACCTAATGCAGGCGGGAGCAGTATCGGTATGACCAAGGTGAAAGAATCTGCACAGCTGAAAGCAGCGATCGATACAGCTTTTGATGCAGAGAATACAGGTAAACAGGTCATTGTCGAAGAATTTGTAACCGGACGCGAATTTTCGGAAGGAATTTTTCGCAATTCAAAAGGCGAGCTGGTTGTTTTACCTGCTACGGAGGTACGGACTACGCGCGAATTTTTTGATTATGAAGCGAAATATATACCTGGACTGACCGAAGAGATTACACCGGCAGAGCTGACTATCGAACAGCAGGAACGGGCTGTACGTATCTTGAAAGAGGTCTATGTCAGATTGAATTGCAAAGGTATGGTGCGTGTTGATTTCTTTTTGGAAAGCGAGACCGATAAATTCTATTTTATCGAAATCAATACTATTCCGGGGCAGACTGCGCAAAGTTTTATACCGCAACAAGTACGCGCTTTTGGAATGAAAGAAGGCGATTTCTACGGCGAATTGATCGAAACAGCCTTGCAGTCGAAATAATATTGTCCTTATATAGGGGATGGGATATGAATCGAAGGTTAGTACGATTGCTAAAGTTAACAATATGCGACGTGGTAACTAAAGATAACAAAAGACGAGGCTATCTCAAATTTATTGAGGCAGCT